>NZ_DBJD01000035.1:1193-10029 GCF_002297065.1 Treponema sp. UBA785
GTTTGGACGGCAATCGTCATCGTGACGAAGCTCGAAAAAGCATTAAAACAGCTTTCGTCATTTTTGATTTTTCAAGGCTTACAAATTCCGTATTTTTCCATTATAATTTTTGATTAAGAAGCGGGGAATATCGTGATTCAATTACAGTTCGTAAATTTTAAGCGTGGTTCGTATATCACAGTCGAAGGACGTCCTCAAAATAATATTTTTTATATTATTCAGTGCGGAAATGTACGCGTTCACAAGGAAAATTCGATCCCAGGCCAAAAAGAAGAAATACTCGGCCCAGGAGACTTTATCGGCGTAATTTCCTGCATGTCGAACCATTCGCAGGTGGACACAGTGCTTGCGCTTACTGACGTTGTCTGTATTTCTGTCCGGCGCGAGCAATATCCTGAGCTTATCGAAAAAAACACTCCAGTCGCTATGAAAATTATCCGCACTTTTGCAAACAGAATGCGGCTTTTGAACGACACTCTCGTTCTTGCAACCTTAAATAATTCAGCTTCTCAAAGTCCTGAGCAGATTTACAGGGTTGCTTCGTATTACGACAAGATGAATAAACCGAGTATTGCGGTCTTTGCTTATTATCAATATGTAAAGGCAAATCCGGCCGGCATAAATGTTCTTCTCGCAAAGACAAGATTCAACGCATTAAGAGCTAAAAGCCGGGCTGTTTATTTTGAATCTAATCAAGACTTGCTCAGAAAATACCCAAAAGACACGATGATTATGGCGGAACAGCAGAGCGGAGCCGACATGTTCATAATTCAGTCTGGACGCGTAAAAATTTCAAAAGTTGTCGACGGCTCGGAAGTTACGCTTGCAATTCTAAAAAAAGGCGACATGTTTGGAGAAATGGCTCTCCTCGAAAACAAACCTCGCTCTGCCTGCGCAATCGCCGAAGAAGATTGCACACTCATGACCGTAAACCGCTCCAACTTTAACCAGATGGTTCAAACCCAGCCGCAGCTTATTGCAAAACTAACAACAACTTTGGCAGAAAGGCTTTTTCAAACGCAAAGACAGCTTTTGAACAGCCAGATTCGCGACCCAATCAGCAAAATGACCGATATGCTCGCTCTTCAGATTGAAAAGGCGCGGGTTGCAATCGATCAAAAAAACAAAACTTCGTATCAGACAGATTTAACTCCTTTGGATATTGCCACTATGTGCGGGCTTAGCCAGGACGAAAAAAACATCTTTGTTCCGAAATTTTCACTTTCGCCGGTTATAAAGCTTTCGCCTGAAAACAAAATTTTTGTTCCAGATTGTCTTGAACTTATAAAACAAAGTGCGTTTATCCGAAAACAGCACAAGGAACGTTGATTTTTATGAAAAAAAACAGTTTTTTTGCATTCTGCGTTTTTGCTTTTTTTACCTGCACCGCATTTTGTTCAGCACTTCCGAAAGGGTACGGCTCAATTGAGCTTGGAATGAGCGTTGACGAGGTAAAATCCGAGCTAAAAAAGAACACCGACTTTGGCTATCGCGGCGACAGAGATGTAAGCCTTTCTCCAAAAACAAAGCAGGTTTTAATCGAAACAGACGCTTCCAAAAACGCTTATTCTTTTTTTACGCGCTGCTGGTTTCAGTTTGTTGATGATAAACTTTTTTCTATTACGCTCAATTTAAACGAAAAAAAAATCGACCACGCCTCAGTTTTTACAAGCCTTTCTAAAAAATACGGAAATCCATCTTTGATAAGCCCGAAACGCTCAGCATGGCAAGATAATTTTGTAATTATGAGCCTTGAACGTCCGCTTACATTAAAATATATCGATAATGCAAAATTCAATAAAATGCTCAGCGAAAGCAATGTTCAAAGAACAATCGAAGAAAAATCGAAAGATGAATTTTTAGAAAGCCTTTAAGCCTTATTCTGGCAGAGAAACTTTATCGCCCGTCTTTATTCCATTTTCTTCAAACCAGCCCTTTGGAACTTCGAGCGCATATCTTACGCTTACTGTGCTTGTTACAGAAGAAAGAGAAAACGGCGTCATATCAAAAATATCGCGGATTGTGCCTGCGCTGTCGATGTATGCAATCGAAAGAGGATGCGGCGTATTCTTCATCCAAAAACTCAAAATCTGGTCGCGCTCAAAAACAAAAATCATTCCTGTCCCTGCCGGAATATTTTTGCGCTCCATAAAACCGCGGCTGCGCTGCGCCTGAGTTTTTGCAACTTCCGCAAGAACACAAACCTGCCCGCTTTTCTGCGTTGTCACCGTTAATTTTTGAACAGGCAGTTTCTGCGCACAAGAAAAAAATGAAAAAATAAAAATATTTGCAGCCAAAAACAGCATTGTTTTTTTCATTTCTATACGTCCATTTTCAACAGTTCCGCAGCAGCAAGCTTGTCGTTTGGATCATATTCAAGCACAGTCTGAAAATACGCGGCAGCGTCCGAAGGTTTACCTTCTTTTAGCGCCAAATATCCCAAATTAGAAATAATTTTTGTATTTTCAGGTTCGATAGAAAGCGCCGTCTGCAAAGCTTCTTTTGCTTTTGGCAGATTCCGCTCTTCCATAAAGCAGATTGCAAGCTCATTGTAGGTGTCGGCCCGTTTTCCGCCTTCGAGTGCAAGAGCTTTTTCAAAGGCTTTTTTAGCATCTTCGTATCTTTTCTGCTGTCTTAATCCCCAGCCAAGCATGAACCACGCATTCCAAACCGCAGGATTTTTTTCCAAAAAGACACGAATTTCATCAAGGCCTTTTTCAACTTCGCCCTTATTTATAAAATCGTAAGCAGCCTTAAAATGATCATCTTCCATATTGCGGTTGCTGATTTCATTTAACAGTTCCTGGGCGCGATTCTTTTTATAAAGTCCATTCTCACCCATTTCATCGTCTGTCATTTCGCAAGTCAGCGCCAAATAAGTTTCAAAACAGCTTTTTGCTTCTTTAAAGTTATGCTTTTTAAGATAATAAAAACCTGCATTAAAAAAAGCGTCTGGAACAGCCGGCTCTGCATCCATCGCCTGTCTGTAATAAAAAAGCGCGTCAGCATCGTAAGCATCGGCATCGTCATAAAGACCAGAAGTCCTGTACGAATCCGCACGCTGATCAAAAAAGAGAGCCGTATTCAAAATTGTCGCAATATCTTCCGGATCAAAGCCACGAAGAGAAGCGTAAATTTCTTCCGCCAGATCGTAATCCTGATTTTTTGTCTTTAAAATCGCCGCTTCAGTCAGTTCTTTTTTCAAATTCGGGCGCGCCTTCCCAAGAATCGAACGGTAATACAAAATATTTTTATTGTCGCTGTCGTAAGCCATAACAGTAAGCAAACCTGCAAGAATCTGCTCTTCCGTCAATTCTTTCATATTAAAAGTTCCAGGATCATCCTTTTCTTTTTTTTGCACAGGAAGAGGAATTGTCGGATCGATCGGCATTGCCTTTTGAGTAAAATGAAAATCTTCTGGCAATTCAATAAAATAAACTGATTCAAGTGGATCTGTCGGTTTCATAAAAATATTTCCTTGTAAAAACTTAATTTTTAAATTCGGGTGGCTTTTTTACTTCGTAAAAAAACGGGCTTTTCGGGGTTCCGCTACCGCTCCATTGCTACGCTGCGCTTAGACGCAACGGCATTCGCCGCCCCTGCAATCCCTGCCACATAAGCAACTTTTTTAAGCGTTTCCATTTGTTTCTGGCTGATTTGCCTGCATTTTTTCAGTCTGTACAGAAACATTTTGCGCCGTCTGTCCTGGCTGAGAATTAGCAGGAGAATTTTGCTTTTGAGCCGCCATTTTTGCCTGCATTGCCTTTTGCTGGGCAATCTGGTCGCTTGCAGAAAGCTGAGTTTTTCTTACAGCCGTCAGAAAATTATTTACATGCAATTTATAAGAAAGCGGAACGGTTTTATCCGCAAATGCTATACTGCAGGCAACAATATCTTTTCTTCCTTCAATCACTTCCGAAGAAACAATCACACCGTTAAGGGTTATAACTTCGTTTGGGTCTTCAAATTCAAGCCTAAGCTGAGCAGGTTTATTCGTCAAAAATTGAGAAAGTCCCAAAAGTATAATTTTTGCCCCGGAAAAAGATAAATTGCGTACAATACAGTGGCGCGGAACGTTTTGAATTAAAACAATCGCCTCTTCACGAACAAGCCCGAGCTTGCGTTTAGAATTTTCGTTAATTAAAATTCTTTCTTCACGACGACGTATAGCATTTGAATTTGCCTCAAGAAGACGACCGACCGCTTCAATTAAATCATCTGGCGGACGCTGGTTAAAAGCAATCGTAATTACGGCAAGCTCCGACGAATTCATATACGGAACAATATTTGTAACATGTCCAGCAACAAAAAAACTCATCACATCATTTTCGGTTTCAAGAAAACAAAAGCGCAAATTTATGCCGGAAGTTGACTGGTCAGAAAGAGCTTTAAAAGCGCCGCCTTTTGCGCCGACAATAATCTTAGCCTGCAAAAAAGATGTCGAATTTATGATGCAAGGCCATTGTCCGCGATTACATTTTATATAAATTTGCCGAGGGTCAAGACCAAGCGCACGAATAATATCTTTCGTAAAAGTAATTTCTGTATCCCGATATTGGTCATAAAACCGCTGTAACTGCTGAGTTGTTGCAACACCCATAGATAAAACTATACTTTATAAAAAAATCACCGTCAACTTAAAAGACTGTTTTATTTGCCACTGTCAAAAAAACCAAAAAAAGCCGCGCATTTTGTAAAATTTCGGTACAAAAGCATATTTTTTCCATTAACAAAAAGACTTGATGAACTTCCGCCGTCAAACTCAAGTCCGTCCGCAGAACCTGCGAATTTAAGGATTTTTGCACATTCTCCGTAAGAAAGGCCCTTGCTTAAAAAAATTCTTTCGCCTTCAACAACAAGCAAAAAAAGCGTCTTTCCATCAGAAGAAATTCCTGCCGCCGTTCGGCTGTTTCTGCTTGAATACAGAAATTCGATTTCTTCATTATTCTTTAAAATTTTAAAAAAACCGCCAAAAATGTAATCAAATTCTTCAATGCTGTTCAATTCATTTTGATTTGCAATAAAAGCCTTTAAGCTTCCGTCTTTTTCAGTTTTAAAACCCAGCGCAGAATATCGTCCGTTTTTTTCAGAAAATACCTGCCCTTGAATTTTGTAAATTCCAACAATTTTGCGTTTAGAAAAAAAACGACCTTTAAACGGCGCTGTATTTATCGAAACAAAACTTCCAGACTTTTTGGCAAAACCCGCAGCGGAGATTCCTTTTTCGAGTTCATTTCTTTTAGAAGGATAAGCGGAAATTTTTAAATTTCGCGAGCTAAGCTCTACTTTTACAAGATGATATCGAAGAGGAACTTTTTTATTTTCAAACAAAAAATATTCCGAAAACGAATTTATTTTTTTCCATTCTATTTTTTCAGGAATATAAGAAGATTCATCAAGCTCAACAAAAGGCTCGTTTTTTAACGAAGAAAGAGAACTACAGCCTGTAAAAAAACAAAAGGCTGCGCAAAAAAGAAAAAAATATGTCTTTCTAAGATTCATTAACTTAAGATTCATTTTTGAAAAAAAGACGGCGGTTTCAAATTTTCTGTCAAATCGCCATTTTTTTTATTTAGAATGGATAAATCTCTGAGGAGGCGTTACAGTCCAGATTGCCCGAACCACAGTATCGCCGATATTTACAAGCGTATGCGGCGAATTTGCAGAAAACGAAACGCTGTCGCCTGCCTGAAGTTCATAAACAAAATTTTCGTAATGAAGCTGGCACTTTCCTTCTAGGATATATCCGATTTCTTTTCCTAAATGTCCGTAAGAGCCACGATAAGTTTTTGAGCCAACAGGAATTGTAATTTCGTAAGATTCAAGCGCGTGCTGACCGTCATTTTTTGACGTCCCGGCAATTTCTTCGTAAAGAATATCACCTTCAACAATCTGCCTACGCTCATTTTTATGGGTAACTTCAACTGGACGGGTTTTATGATATTCCTCGAACAAAAATTCAAGGTTTATGTCAAGAACATCTGCAAGTGTCAAAAGAGTATCAATCGCAGGACTCACTTTATTTCTTTCAATCTGGCTTACAAGACTTTCCGAAACTCCGGCTTTTTGAGCGACAGCTTTTAAGGTAAGTCCGCTCCGCTCCCTGACTGTACGGATTTTTTCTCCAAAGTGATATGGAATTTTCTTTCCGTCCTGAGGGCTTTCTGAATTATTAGTCTGCTTTTGCAAAAGTGTCATTATTCTGTTTCTCCCGATTCTGTTCCATTACAAAGCGAATAAAATGATCTTCCAAAGTTCTGTGCGGTCCTTCAAGGTTCAGCCTTTTTCGCGCCTGAGCATTGTCGCGCCGGATTGAATATTGACTGTAAAAATCTTTATAATCGCCGCTTACATCGGTCTTTACTTTTTCGCCTAAGAATTTCGAAACTTCATCTCGTCCGATTGAACCAATTCCTTTTTCCCTGAGCAGACGTTTTAATTTTTGAATCTGTTCGTAAGAAATCCCAAACAAAAACTCTTCCATCGCCTGGCTTACTTCCGGAATTTCAAGCTGGGTGCGGATAAATTTGCTCCAAACTTCATCCATTTGGAACGAAAACATTATCAATTCGCTTGTTCCCATCATCGTTCCAAAAGCCGGGGCCAACGTCCGCCTAGCCTTCCATACGCTTGTCAAAACAGGAGCAATGTCCGAAATATTCTGATCCGCCCTGTGTTCCCACAAAAGAAGGAGAGAAGTCGCAAGTTGACGTCTAAAATCCACATTCAAAGAATCGTCTTTTATCAAATTCAAGTAAACGTCTTCCGCAAGAAGCAAAAACATCATAGAAACTGTTTCGTCTTTAAATGCCTGAATCAATTTGCTTGAAATTGCAATTTTTTCCGGTTCAGTCTTTTCAGTCGAATCAAGTTTTGTCTTTAATTCCATGCTGTTGTTTACTTTTAGCGCAAGTTTTGCAAGCGAAGAAAAAGTATGCAGTTTTGCCGTCAAAAATCCTTTTCCCAAAGTTGCCTTGCTTGGAAGCTGGATAAAAGTTTTTCCATAATCCGAATCAATGTCAACAAGAAGTTCAATAATATCCTGTGGAGTCCGGGTTTCTGAAGTCAAAGTTACCCTGGAAAGCAATGAAGGAAATTCTGCAATTGCAACTGCAAGCCTCTTTAAGTCCGCCATTCTCTTGTCAAAAATTTCCTTATGCTGCGGAGAATAGAGCGCAATTCGCGAATTTAATTCATCGCAGAGAACCTTTTGATTTTGTGTCAGAACGACAATTCCGCTTTCTTCTGTTTCTTCGCCCATTTCCTGAGTATCCAAAAACTCGCTTAAATCGATTGAAGTAAAATCACTTTCTGTAAAGTCTGACTGCATATCTTTATTATTTTCCAATTTTTTTTAGTATATCACAGATTGTTCTAAATTCAACAAATGAAAATTCCGATATAAAAAATATGAAAAAGCTTGCATTTTCTTTTTTTCTAACAATTTATGGATTTTTCGGAATTTTTGCTCAGACACCAGCAGAACAAAGCTCATTTCTCTTAATAACCGAAAGCGACCTTCGTCTCGTTTACGAGAACAATAAAAATTTTGAAAATGCAGAAGGGTACCATCTTTATATAAGAAAAAAGCCTGGAATTGAATCAATAATGCTCACAGAAACAACAAAAGATCCGTCAGGAACACAGGACAATTACGCATACCGCGCTCTCGAATACAATTCAATAAACGGCGACGAGCTCCGCTATTTAAACGGCAAACCTCTAAAATCAGAATTTGCAAAATATTCTCTCATCGACTCAACGCCTCAGCCAGACGAGCAGTTTGGGCAAGCCTTTCATATTTATATTCCGTCAGAAATCGAGTACGGTTACGAATGGTCGCGCCACGGAAAATTAAAAATCAGCCGCGGAACATTCATCAATATTCGCAGTTTTTCAAAAAAATACGGCGACTACACAGGAACATTTTTGGACAACCCTTTTATGTTCGATCTCGGAAAAATTCCAGAAAAAAAAGCTGAGCTTCCAGCAAAAAAACAAGAACCTGCTTCTCAGCCTCTGCCAGAACCAAAAGAACTGCCGCCGCCAGTCAAAGAGCCGATTGTGCTTACAGACGACTACAACCCGGCTGCAGCCGCAAGTTTTAACGACATTGCAAATTTTAACGGCGGACAAATGTGCTTTTCAAAAGGTCCGGATTCAATTGTAGACGACATAACTGCAAGTCTTGAAAGAATTTCGAAAAAAAACAAGGTTGACGTTGTTTTTGCAATCGACACAACAGGCAGCATGAAAGATGACATTCAAAAACTCCGTGATGAATGGATTCCCCGTCTGACAAAGCAGATAAAACAATTTGGAGATTTTAGAATCGGACTTTTACTTTACCGCGACTACAACGACACTTACCGGCTCATGGGACTTCCAGTAAAACGCTACGAATTTACAAAAGACATAAATGTCTTTACAAAAAATCTCAACAATTTTGTAATTTACGGAAACGAAGGCGGCGACATTCCAGAAGCCGTTTACGAAGCGCTCTTTGCAAGCCTGACATTCTACAAATGGCGAAAAGACGCTTACAGAAAAATCATTTTGATTGGAGACGCAGAGCCTCATCCAACCCCACGCGGAACCGGCAAATACACAAAACAGCTCGTTGCAAAAACAGCCAAATCAACAAATATCGTAATTGACGCAATCATCGTTCCAGACGACAAAAGCGCACGCGGAAGATAAAGATTTGGACGGCATTACACAGTCTAACCCGCTCTTCGCCACTCAGTGCCCTCGGCAGGTGTTAAATTTTTGTCATTTTTAACTCTCTTTTTAAACGGCAAAAAATTTTCTTTATTTAGCCCAAACTTCGAGTTTT
>NZ_DBJD01000035.1:10128-11009 GCF_002297065.1 Treponema sp. UBA785
TTTTTTTGCAAGATTGCCGTGTCAAGCACGGCAATGACACTTAAAGTACTGTTCTTATCAAAACTCGAAATTCAAGCTATTTATAAAACGAATTTATAAAAAACAATCACACCTGCTGCTTCGCATGGCTACGATCGGGCGTAAGTTTTTCGTAAAAAAAATCTATTCAGCCTTTTTGTGCGGAATTTTTGCAAGTTCAATTTCTGCAAGTTTTTTATAGGCGGCAGGATAAGTTCCCGGCGTTGAATTTTTATAAATATCCAAAAGCTCGTTAAAAATTGGTTCTGCAAGATTGTATTTTTTCTGCTTCATAAAAACATGTCCGATTTCATAACGGGCTTCAATATAAACATTAGTCCAATCAGAAAAACGCTCAACGGCAGTGTTGTAATAAGCAAGAGCTGCTTTATAATTTCCGTTTTCAAAATTCGTCTGTCCATTTTGAATCAATTCCTGCGAAGTCATTTCAGGAATTTCTTTAGGCACAGAACCGCAAGAAAAAAACAATGGCAAAATAAAAAAAATCGTGGCAAAACTGCCGACTGTACAATTCATTCTTTTAGTCATAACATTCTCACTATATCATTTTTAAAAACTGTAAACAATCAAATTACATAAAAAACATTTTTTCGCTTGCAAAAGTTACACAAGGCGAATAAGTTTGCGCAAAAATCAAGAAAATAAGACAAAATAAGACAAAATTCAATTGATAAAACAGCAGAATTTCAATATCATTATTCTAAAATTTTTTGTTATGCAAAAATGGGCACGATGGCTGTGACTAAAGGACTGTTGCAGGCGTTATGCCTTTTTTTATATGAGGTAAGATAAAAACAGCCGAAAATGGCGTCTGCTTTTATCTTTAAAAGTTTGCGTTGCAA
>NZ_DBJD01000035.1:11106-12047 GCF_002297065.1 Treponema sp. UBA785
CAATCCTAAAACTAAAGTTTTAATCTTGACTTTTTATTGGGAGCGAAAAATGGCTACACCATTGGAAAATTACCTTTCTTCTTGTAACGGGAAACCAAACGTTGCAATGACAGCTTACGTAGCAAATCTTCAGCAGGTTGCTTCTGTAAATCCATCAATCGCCGCTGATATTGTAAACGAGATTGAAAACCAGCGAAGCCACCTCAAGCTGATCGCGTCTGAAAACTACAGCTCGCTTGCTGTTCAGGCGGCAATGGGAAACCTTCTCACGGACAAATACGCTGAAGGCTACCCGGAGCACAGATACTACGGCGGCTGCGTGAATGTTGACGCAGTTGAGATGACGGCGGCGCGCGAAGCGGAAGAGCTTTTCGGCGCGGACTACGCTTACGTTCAGCCTCACTCTGGAGCAGACACAAACCTTGTTGCATACTGGGCGATTCTTTCGGCAAAGGTTGAGACTCCAACCTTGCAGGAGCTTGGCGTAAAATCATTAAACGACCTTACAGCGGAGCAGTTTGACGAGCTTCGACACCGCTTCGGAAACCAGCGTCTCATGGGGCTCGACTATTCTTGCGGCGGACATCTAACACATGGCTACAAAATGAACATTTCTGCCCGCATGTTTGAAAGCCATCCTTACGGAGTTGACAAGGAGACAGGACTTCTTGACTACGACGCAATCGAAAAGCAGGCGATGGAAGTTAAGCCGCTCATCCTTTTGACAGGTTATTCAGCTTATCCGCGCGCAATCAACTTCAAACGCTTCCGCGAAATTGCAGACAAGTGCGGAGCCGTTCTCATGGTGGATATGGCGCACTTTGCAGGTCTCGTTGCAGGAAAAGTATTCACTGGAGATTTTGACCCGGTAAAATGGGCAGACGTTGTAACAACAACAACACACAAGACTTTGCGCGGCCCTCGCGGAGCTATGATTCTCT
>NZ_DBJD01000056.1:0-4514 GCF_002297065.1 Treponema sp. UBA785
GCAGCGTAGCGGCGGAAGTTCTCAGGCAGTCTCTTTGAGTAGAGAACTGTCATGTTTGGCTCTGGAGCCGGTCCCATGTTCTCGAGAGTATGGAGGAAGCGGAAGTCGTTCTTTGTAACCATTGAGCGTCCGTCCTGTCCGAGTCCGCCGACTTCGAGTGTTGCCCAAACTGGGTCGCCAGAGAAGAGGTTGTTGTAAGACTCAATGCGTGCAAAGCGAACCATGCGTGCCTTCATTACGAAGTGGTCAACAAGTTCCTGTGCCTGAGATTCTGTGATTAAGCCTGCTTCGAGGTCGCGGTTGATGTAAATGTCGAGGAATGTTGAAACACGTCCGATTGACATTGCAGCACCGTTCTGTGTCTTGATTGCTCCGAGGTAACCGAAGTACAGCCACTGAACAGCTTCTTTTGCTGTTGTAGCTGGCTTAGAAATATCAAAGCCGTAGAGAGCTGCCATTTCTTTAAGACCTTTGAGAGCCTTAATCTGATCAGCAACTTCTTCCTTGAGACGGATAACTTCCTCAGTCATTGTTCCGTCGCCAATGTTTGCCTTGTCAGCTTCCTTGCATTTGATGAGGTAGTCGATACCATAAAGAGCTACACGGCGGTAGTCTCCAACGATGCGTCCGCGTCCGTATGTGTCAGGCAAACCTGTCAAGATGTGTGAACGGCGAACCGCGCGGATTTCTGGTGTGTAAACCTGAAATACAGCGTCTGAGTGAGTTTTGTGATATTCAGTAAAAATTTTGTGGAGTTCTGGGTTTGGAGTGTAGCCGTACATTTCGCATGACTCTTCTGCCATTTTGATTCCACCGTAAGGCATGAATGCTCTTTTGAGAGGCTTGTCTGTCTGAAGACCAACAACCTGTTCAAGATCTTTCAATTCTGGATCAATATAGCCAGGTTTGTGAGCTGTAAGACCTGTAACGATGTCTGTGTCCATGTCGAGAACGCCAGTTCTTTCTTTTCCGTCAAGACCTACAGCTTTTTTGTTGTGTTCTGCCTTCTGAAGTTCCTGCAATTTTGCAAAGAGCTTGTTTGTACCTTCTGTAGGACCTGCGAGGAATTTTTCATCGCCGTCATAAGGTGTGTAGTTGTTCTGGATAAAGTCGCGAACGTTTACTTCTTCTTTCCAAAGGCGTCCTTTGAAACCGTTCCATGCTTCTGCCATAAAAGTTCTCCTTTCTTGAAAAAACGGAGCACGCATGCAAAAGAATTTGAAACAAGTTGAAGTAAACCTGCGTAATGACAGGAAAACTTTACAAAAATGGAAAAAAACGCGCAAAATCGGTCTTGAATTCAAGACTGGTCTGCTAAGCCTGCGGAAACTCCGTAAGTCGAATTTTCCTTTTTTTGATGTTTCAAAAACAGTTTTTACAGGGCTCGTATTTATTCAAGCAAATTTGTATATAATTCGCAATTTTTATAAAAAACTGCGACTGTTTCTGTTAGTTAAGACTATAGTGGATTTGACAAAAAAGTGCAACAGAATAAAATTACTTATTAGTAATTATTCCTAATAACTTTATGTTAAAACGCTATGAATAGTGTTTTTTTGTCTTTTTACAGGATACGAACGCTAAAAGCGCACGCCCTTGCCTTGCGGCAATGGATGCTTGCATACCTTGCGGTATGCTGCGAGTTTTGTTTTGCACAAAACTCGTCGATTGAATTGTGCGCTAAAAGCGCACGTCCTTGCCTTGCGGCAAGGATAGGAGGGGCGGCGGTTAGCCGTTCCGAAGGAATGAAGCGATAGCGGAACCCCGGATAGCCTGATTTTTGCAATGCAAAAAGCCGTCCGTATAAAATTTATCTTTCAAATTTCATTATGTTTCCGGCGCCTGCCTTTTTTACTGTCGCTTCGTTGAGAGAAGATGTTTCGTCCAGGCTGTAGTTGTAATTTATTGCAAATGGTTTTTCTGAAGTCAGGTGCGCCTCAAAATCGTTTGTCTTGTCTACTTTGTCGTAGGCGCAATTTGAGGCGTTGAGCTGAGGAATGTTTCCGCTTTGGTAGAATTTTGAGAATGTAGGGTCTGTTTTTTCGGACTTGTCGTAGTATTTTACGGCTGTCTGCGCGTGTTTTCCGAAAAAATTGTTTTCTACGACATACATTGAGCCGATTCCTGGTCCAAGGCTGCTTCCTTTGTTTTCGTTTGTGCCGATGTTGTCAAAATAATTGTTGTAGATGTGCGCGTTTACTCCGCGGCTTCTTGGCATGCGCTGAATTGAATTGTGGAAGTAGTTGTGATGAAGCGTTACTTCACATTCTTCCGGATTTGAAAACTTGTCGCCTGGACGAATCAGCATTACTTTGTCGTGGTTGAAAAATTCGCAGTAAGAAACGGTTATGCATTTTCCTTTTTTAATGTCCAGAAGTCCGTCGTGGTTGAAATTTCTTACAAGGTCTACGCATTTTCCGTCGCTGAAAGTGCAGTGGTCAACCCAGACATTGTTTGCGTTTTCGATATTGAGTGAATCTATGCTTGCCTTTGAATTTTTGTCGACCTTTGTGTCGATTTCTGTTGAGCCGTGGGCGTCGTAAAATTCAATATTGCGGATTATTATGTTGTTTACGTTTTTAATCAAAAGACCACCGAACTTTAAGCGGGCGTTCTGTTTTCCGACGATTGCCGTGTCTGATGTAAGTTTGTAAATAAGGTCGGCGTGTTTTCTTTTTCCGTCGGCTTCAAATTCGTCAAAGTAGCTGTGGTCTGAATCAGAGACTTTTCCGTAGCTCAGGTCGATGTCGCCGTCGATTACGATGAGCTTTTTGCCTTCTTTTTGAATTGCCGCGCTAAAGGCGTCTGTTTTTTTGTCTGATTTTGGATAAGTTTTGTCGTCAATCAAAATGATTTTTGTGTTTGGAAAAGAAAAATCTCCGCAATCAAAAAATCCGTTTGTTTCAGGCTTTTCGCCTGGAATTGAATAAAGTGTCTGTCCTTTAAGGTTTTGTTTTTGTTCTTGAGCTGAATTGTTTTCGGTCTTGTTTGAAGCGCATCCTGAGAAAAATGCAAAAAAGGCCGAAATTCCTGCAATAAATACAAGTGGGTTGATAATTTTTTTCATAAAGCACCTCGTAAAATAAAAAAATACCCTAAATGTCGAATTTTGAAAAGAACAGTCATTTAAGTGTCATTCCCGTGCTGCGACCGGAATAACTGTTGTAAAGTTTCAATAGATTATCGGGGCAAGTCCGATAATGACAAGAAGTAGTTTCGATAATGACAAGGGAACAGTTCCGATAGTGACATAAAACTATAAAACTCGAAGTTTGGGAAAAAATACGTCTTTTTGTACGAATATTCTTATAAAAAAAATCCTAGGTCAATGCAAATACTTTTTTTTACCTTGTTTGCATAAAAATCGATTTTTATGCAAATTTGTTTGATTTATAAATTGAGTTTTAACTGTGGCAATTTTTTTAGTTTTATTGCCATAGTTAAGCGAATGTTTTTTTACAGTGTTTTAGCCGAGCATTGAAACCAGTGTTTCTTTTGGAACAAGGCCGATTGAAGTTTTTTCTGGTTTTCCGTTTTTAAAGAGAATTACTGTCGGAATGCTTACGATTCCGTATTCGCGGGAAAGAGTTTCTTCTTCGTCAACATTTACTTTGCCGACTTTTATTTTTCCACTGTATTCTTCTGCAATCTGCGCAATTGTCGGAGCAAGCATTTTGCACGGACCGCACCAGCTTGCCCAAAAGTCAACAAGAACAGGACTTTCTGATTTTAATACTTCGTCTTCGAAATTGCCTTTTGTGAGTGTGATTTCCATATCTTCCTCCAGTTTTCAATAAAATTAGATTGCTTTTGTTAATTTAAAAGTAAGCAAATTTCTTCAAAAAGGAAAGTATATTTTTTTAGGTTTTTGTGCAGTTTAGAAATCTCGTAAGAAAAATTTAGCCAAGAATAGAATTGTGAAAGGATTTTTAACCGGAAAATTCCTGTTTATGCAAAGGAATTTTCCGGTTTGCGGCTAATCTACTTAAAAACTAAGCGTAAATCGGGCGCACGCTGATTACAGCCTCGCAGTCTCCGAGAGCCTTGAGAGTGTCGTCTCCGACTTTTCCGTCAACATCAATCATCGCGTAGGCAATGTCGCCGCGGCTCTGGTCAACGATTCCGGCAACGTTGAGTTTTGCGTCTCCCAGGATTGTCGTGAATTTCGCAATCATGCCAGGTACATTCTTGTGCGGAATGCAAAGCCGAGTTCCGCCGGCAGGAATTGCAGACTCGCTTGTAACGCGCGGAAAGTTCACAGAATTTACGATAATTCCAGTCTCGAGGAAGTCGCGAAGCTCTTTTACAGCCATAACCGCGCAGTTTTCCTCCGCCTCTGGAGTTGAAGCTCCCAAGTGAGGGAGGCAGACGATTTTGTCGTTGTTCAAGAAGCTTTCATCGGCAAAATCTGTAACGTGCGCGGCAACTTTTCCAGAATTCACAGCGGCAAGCAAGTCAGCGTTGTTCACAAGTCCGCCGCGCGCAAGGTTTATTATTCTGACTCCGTCTTTCAT
>NZ_DBJD01000090.1:0-21091 GCF_002297065.1 Treponema sp. UBA785
CGCACATACGCCGAAAACATGGGAAACAAAAAATATCCGTTCTACGAATGGATTGGTTCTCCTTTTGGTCCTGACACAATCAGCGGAGAGCTTAACATGGGATACGAAGTTCCTGAAAAATGGGCTTTGAACTTTATCTATCTTTTTATGGCAAGAGGCGAAATGTCCGGAACAAGTGTTTTTGACACAATGGTAGGTAGCGACGGAAAATACTTGTGGGGCGGAGTTCATACAAATGATAATGCTATTACTAATACAGGTGATGAGGATACTAAAGGCTGGTGTTATCCTGGAAGCAGCGGAAAAAATTCAGTTTTTCCATCATTAACTGCAAAGGAGCTGCAGTCGCTTGTAACTCCGACAGGAACTCCTGAGTTTGTAAACAGAATTTCTATCCGCGGAACGTACAATTTTTCGTCAAAAATCGAATGTGTCCTGCAGCCTTCCTTTGTGTTTATATTCAACAAGGGGCACGAAGAAGGAAAAAAAGCCGCTGGACTTGAAGTTGCCGGAGCGTGTTCGATTAAATTGTAAATTGTTTTAAGCTGGAGATGTTTATTTAGCCAAAATGTCGGGTTTTGATAAGAACCGCAATTTGAGTGCCATTCCCGTGCTGACAAAACTGCCATTGCCGTAGTTGATGCCGCGATGTTTGCATAGCAAAACTGGAATGTTCTGATATAATTTTTCAAAACGAGGATTTTTATGAAAAAATTTTTTCTTTCTGCAGTTTTATTTGCAAATTTGTTCTGTTTGTTTGCCCAGGTCAGCGTAGATCCGACGGACAGATTTTATTCTCAGGCTCAGGGCTGGGAATTAAAAGGCTATATTTCGGCTCTTCCGCAGATTCGTCCTTATCCTTCAAACCTTATAAAATCTATTCTCGAAGAAGTTATAGACAAGGGCGACAAAAATGACCGCGAATTTGCGCTTTATGAATATGAAAGAATTTTCGGAAAGTCTTTGAATCTTTATGTTTCTGGCGACGGTGAATACAAGGCTTCTCAAGACCTGACGGAAGAAAACGACAAAGGCACAAAAAACGTAAAAGGCGAAGGCGGAATTGCCGGAGAAATAGTTTTTAATCCGTACATTTCTGTTGGCTACGACCTTGGAATGTATGCGGAAGCTACAGATTACGAAGATATTGCCCCTCTTTACAAAAACAAGGCTCCGGATTCAGTGTTTGACTCTTCAAGCATTGGCCCGATTGCCCTTTACCTTGACTGGAACACAAACGTTGCTGTCGGCACAAATGAATATTATGCAATTGCCGGACTTAGCAAAACAGGCTACGGTTCATTTTTGAACGACGGACTTGCCCTTAACGACACTTCTTTTCATTCTGCAAACCTTATTATGAACGTAACCAGAAAAAAGTGGAGCTATTCTTCTGTTTTTGAAATTATTGGCGCAACGACGAACAATCCTTATAAATACAGCGACCACAGCGACGGAAAATACCTTTCGTTTCATTCTATAAATTACCGCTTTAACGATTTTATCAATATTTCATATTACGAGAACATTGTTTTTGGCCCGAATATGAACATTTCGTATCTTTTCCCTGTTCCGTACATGCCGATTCAAAATATTGGAGGAGCTAATGACAATTTGCAAATGGGACTTGTGCTCGATATAAAACCGGCAAACGGTCTTCTGTGGTCGACAGATATTTTTGTTGATGATATTGAAGTGAACGACATTGTAAAACTTAATTTTGACACAAAAATCCGCGTGGCAGGGCAGACAGGACTTGTTTTTGCTCCGTCAAACACAGCTTGCAAAAAAATCGGACTTAATTATCAGATTGTCTTGCCTTATGTTTATGCGCATTGGGAATACGGAAGCGACGATTCGGGAGAAATTTCCGGGGCTACTGCAAACCGCCAGAATTACACGAACGCAGGAGTGAATATTGGTTCCGCGCTAGATCCTAACTCCGACAAAGTTTCGTTTTATGCGGAATTTTCTCCAAAGCCGTTTATGAGATTTGGCTTTGCAACGAATTTTATCCGCCATGCAAATTCGGCGGAAGCATTTGACGATGATGACGCGGCGGAATATGTTCTTGCAAAAGAGGGCCAGTATGCGACAGACGGCTCTGCTTACATGCACCAGATGTTTTCAGACCCGGACGGAACTTCTGGAACGCACGTTGATCAGGCCTGGGAAAATCTCGGATTTATGACTTCTGACCACAAGATGGCTGTAATGCAGGCTGGACTTACAGCTGAGATTGACCTTCCAAAGACAAGAGGCGGACAGCTTACTTTTCTTGCAGGCTACACCTTTGAATATGTAAAAAATTCCGGAGTTAATAAAAATATTTATAAGGGCATTGGATTTGAGCCTTATACAGATAAAGATGATAAAGGTAACGAGACAACATATTATAGATTTAATGGAAAAAGTTCACTTACAAAAGACGAACTTTATGCAGCAGCTAAAGAAGTTGCCGCTAGGCAAAAAAGCGAATGGATTGAAAATTTAACCGACAGGGTAAACCACTATTTTACGCTTGGTTTTAGATATACGTATTAGAGCCGGGGCGTTGCGGGGTGTCCCCGCAGAGAGGGGAGCGGCTTACGAAGTTTGCCGCGAGGGGAGAGGCTTCTCCCCTTATAAACCTTAAAAAGTTAGACTTTCGAGAAAATTTATTTTTCCCTTGGAATCAAGACCGCATGGTCTTTTGAAAGTTTTTCTGTGTTTTCTTTTGTTCCCCAGTTTTGAGCAACAAATCCTGCGGCTTCAAATCTCATAAGCTCCCTGTTGTTGAACGCTTCTTCGATAAGAGAGTCGGCCTCGAGGCTGTTAAAAATTTTCCGGGCTTCGTCAAGCGGAGCGCGCAGAACTGGATGTTTTGGACTAAAAAGCACGCAGCAGTCTTCGTAAGGCAGAATTGAAGTTTCGTAAGTGCCGATTTCTCTTGCTGTCGCAATGATTTCTTCTTTGTCCAGACCAACGAGTGGTCTTAAAAGCGGAATTCCGCAGGCAGATTCAGTTACAGCCATATTTTCGACCGTCTGGCTTGCAACTTGGCCGAGGCTTTCGCCGGTTATAAGGCAGTCAGCGCCGATTCTTTTTGCGAGCATAGTCGCAACTTTCATCATGCACATGCGGAGCATAAGAGTTGTATAATTTTCCGGAGATTTTTTCTTAATCTGCATTTGAACCTTTGTAAAAGGAATTGTGTTCAAGTGCAGCCTTATTCCATAGCTGCTTACAATTTCCGCAAGTTTTTCGACTTTTTTCTGGGCTTCCTCGGAAGTGTAAGGATATGAGTGAAAATAAACGCATTCAACCGTCATTCCGCGGCGAATCATCCTGTAACCGGCAACCGGACTGTCAAGGCCGCCGCTCAAAAGTAAAAGCCCTTTGCCTGAACAGCCGACAGGAAGTCCGCGGCAGCCTTTTTTTGAATCCGAGTAAACGTAAACTTTGTCGCGCACTTCCACAGTAAAAACAACGTCCGGCGAATGAACGTCTACGTCGAGAATTTTCTGTTCGTAGACTAGATTTCCGGCTTCGCGCATAATTCCGTAGCTGTCAAGTTCAAAGCTTTTGTCGCTTCGTTTTGCCTCGATTTTAAATGTTTTAGCACCGCGTTTTTTTTCTGATTCTGCAAGTTCCAGAACTTTTTTTTGAATTGATTCAATGTTTTTGCCGCAGACTTCGGCCTTTGCCCAGCCTGTAATTCCTGTCAAATGGTCAAGCGCAAATTCAACGGCAGGACAGGCGCTTTCATCACATTCAATATAAAGCCTGCCAAAATTCAAGTGAACTTTTGCTTCGACCGACAGAAGATAAGATTTAGCGTTTTGAACCAAAAGCTTTTCAAATGATTTTAAATTGGAGCCCTTCAAAGTAAGCTCGCCAAGTTTTCCCAAATATGTAACCATAAAACCAATATAACAGAAAAAAAAATCTTGTTCCATTAAAATTGTTCCGGTAAGGTTTTGAAGTTTTTTTTTTCAATTTTTATATCCGATTTTCAAACTTTGTGAAATCTTTTTTTTGCGATGTATTTTTTTGAATTTTGTGCTATTCTTCCGCAGTTACTTTTTTGATGTTTGGAAAACTTACGTGGCTCGCCGCTAACGCGGAGTTTTATAGGAGACATAATGAATTTAGAAGAACGCGCTCAAAAAGCGGCCGAATTAAAGGCGACTGGACAATGCAACTGTACTCAGTCGGTGCTGAAAGTTTTTGAAGACAGGCTTCCGCTTTCTTCTGACGATTTGATGAAAAGCGGTGCTGGTTTTGCCGCCGGAATGGGCTGTATGGAAGCCACATGCGGCGCCTTAATCGGAGCCGTAATGGTTGCAGGGTTTTTGACCGGAGGAAAAGGAACTTCAGTTGCCGCAAAAAAAATACTTTCTGACTTTAAGGAAAAATGCGGCGCAACTCTCTGCCGAGAGCTAAAAGGCCTTTCAACAGGAAAAGTTCTTTGCGAATGTCCTGACTGCTGCAAAAACGCGGTTCTCTCGCTTAAAGAGCTTGTTGATTAAAAAAAAATGAATTACAAAAATGTGGGCAAGGCATCAGTTTGAAAAGAGTATCTGATGCCTTTTTTTGTTTGGCTTGCCAAAACATTTTGCTTGTCAAAATGACATATTTTGTGATAATGTCATATTGTTATGATTGAGAAAATTTTTCCTGATACTACATTTGACAAAACGCTCGGAAAAAACCTTCCGATTCTTCTTAGAGAAAAAACTAAAAAAAATCCGAACTTGACTTTGCAGGCTGTAAAGAACAAGAGCGGAGTTTTTGTCCGCTACAGTTATTCCCAGGTTTACCAGCATGTTCTGGAAATGGCCCACAGCCTCAAGAAACTCGGCATTAAACGCGGCGAGCATGTTGGACTTATGAGCGACAACCGCCGCGAATGGCTTATTGCCGACTATGCGCTTTTAACTCTCGGCGCGATCGACGTTCCTCGTGGCTGCGATTCAATGGGAGTTGAAATTCGCTTTATCTTGAATTTTACCGAATGCAAAGTAAGTTTTTTTGAAAACGGCAGACAGCTTGAAAAAGTTCTAGAAAAAGTCGAGGAAGTTCCTCTTTTAAAGACAGCGGTTCTTTTTGATTATCCGGATGAAAAGCTAATCGAAAAGGCAAAGTCTCTCGGAATTGAAGTTGTAAACTATCACTTTTTGGAAAGTTCTGGTGTAGAGATTACAAAAGAGGAATGGAAAGAGCTCGAAGACTCAATGGAAACTATTTCTCCAGATGATACGGCAACTATTATTTTTACTTCCGGCACTACAGGCATTCCAAAAGGAGTTCAGCTTACTCACGACAATTTTATTGCACAGTGCGAGGTTGCGCATCATTGTCTTGGACTTATGCAGAGAGGGGACATGTGGCTTACAGTTCTTCCAATATGGCATAGTTTTGAGCGCGCATTCTGCTATATGGTTGTTGCAATGGAAGGCGGATTTGCCTATTCAAAGCCGATTGTTTCCGTAATGCTCAGCGATATGGCGCTTATTCAGCCTCAATGGATGAATGCCGTTCCTCGCCTTTGGGAGTCTGTCGCACAGGGACTTTTCCGCGAAATCAAAAAACAGAGCGGAATCCGTCAGTGGGAATTCAACGCGGCAGTATTTATCGGCAGACAGTTTTACAAGGCAAAAGAACTGGTTTTTGGCTTAAAATGCCGCTATCACTGGTATCCGCGCTTTTTAGACACCTTGCTCGGAATCCTTCCGTATGTTATTTTATGGATTCCTCGTTTTGCAGCCGAAAAACTTGTTTTTAAAAAATTGCGTGCAAAATTTGGCGGAAAAATGCGGGCCGCAATTTCTGGCGGAGGCGCGCTTCAGCCTTCTACCGAAAGTTTTTTCCATGCAATCGGATTTAGGCTTATGGAAGGCTACGGCATGACAGAAACATCTCCGGTTCTTTCGGTTTGCAATTCAAAAAAGCCGCGCTCAAACAATGTCGGCCAAATTTTTCCGAGCAACGAAGTAAAAATTGTAAAAGAAAAAAACGGACAGCCAGTTGATTCAAAAGCTCTCAAACCGGGCAAACGCGGTCTTGTAATGGTAAAAGGCCGTCAGGTAATGAAAGGATACTACAAGCGTCCAGATTTGACGGAAAAAATCATAGATAAAGACGGCTGGCTCAACACCGGCGACCTCGGCATGATAAGCTGCGACAAGGAACTAAAAATTGTCGGCCGGGCAAAAGACACAATTGTTCTTCTTGGCGGCGAGAACATCGAGCCAGTTGTAATTGAAAATGCAGTAAACGCTTCGCCTCTTGTTGAACGCTGCGTTGTCCTCGGGCAGGATCAAAAATACATTGCCGCGCTTATTTGTCCAGACCAGGCAAATGTCATCGCTTATGCAGAAGAAAATTCAATTTTTTACGACAATTACGAAAATCTTCTCGAAACAAACGAAATTCAAAACGTTTTCCGTACAGAAATCGACATGCGCGTAAATGCAAAAACTGGTTTCCGTACCTGCGAACGCATTTTTAAGTTTGGACTTTTGCACCAGAGTTTCCAGCTCGGAAAAGAAATCAACGCAAAGCACGAACTTATGCGCCACTCAATTTCCGAAATCTACAAAAAAGAAATCAAAAAATTGTTTTCAGAAAAAAAATAGACAAGCGGATTTTAATTCATGGCGTTTCCCTTGCAAAGCTAAAGTTTTGCAAGGGACAGGCTATCCGCACTTCGCTAGCCGCTCATCCTCCGCGCCCGCTTGCGGTGGACTGCTCCGCAGGTGCTCCTATCCTTAACGCAGAAAAATCAGGCAAAATTTATACAAACCGTTCTGGCAAAAAATCTTCCGGCATTAGCTTCTTATAGAAAAATTCTTTTTTTTTATTTATAATTTTTTCTGTGAAGAAAGGTATTTTTCTTTTGTTTTTTTTTGCCGTTGTTTTTTCTTCTTTTGGACGCGACTATTCTCATTTTTCAGAATATTCTTCAGAAGTTCCTCCCCTGCTTGAAGGCGTTTGGCAGGGCAGCGACAGGCTTTTGCTTTTTTCTGGAAAAAATTCTTCTTTTGCCTGCGTTCTTCGTGTCTTTTACCAGTGGTATGACGACCGAGCCGCAGAAAACGGACAGTTTGCCCAAATTTCAAGCCGCGACAGAAACAATACGAGCGCAATTCATCCGGAAAACATCTCAATTGGCTTTAAGACGATTTTTGAAAATCCTTCAAAAACCGCGGCTGCATTCGAGCTAAGAATAAAATATCCTGCGCTAAAAGATTATGTTTATATTCCTCTTGCTGTCGTTGACGGAAAAATCTTTCTTAACTTTTTTATACGCGAAGCCTTTTTTGAAAATCCTGTTCTTGATGTCGAAAAATTTAATCAGGAAAATCCTCCGTCTAAAAATAATCTTTCAGTTTTGGAAACGGAAGTTTTTTTCTTAAAAGATTTTTCAGCTGCTTCTGGAATTACTATCTCGCCTCCTGTTATAAAAAATGAGCTTTTAAGCTATGTCGTGGACGGCAAGAACTTTTATCCTGTCCGTTACTGGCTTTCTCAAATGGAAGAATCCGAAGACCGTGCCGAGCTTTTTGATGGAGAAAAAACATTCAGCCTTCCAAAATTTATTCAAGCTGCCGGAAATCTTTATGTCTGCGCAACGGGGCGAAGTTCAAAAATCCGAAATGTAAAAAAAATTGAAGATTTTCCGGTTAATTTTATTACCGATAGCGACAAGAAAATTTACGCTTATGGAAAAGAATATCTTGTCTATGTTCCAGGAACTGGAAATTATGAGCAGATT
This sequence comes from Treponema sp. UBA785, assembly GCF_002297065.1. Lineage (NCBI taxonomy): Bacteria > Pseudomonadati > Spirochaetota > Spirochaetia > Treponematales > Treponemataceae > Treponema > Treponema sp. UBA785. Next base: position 7,760 of record NZ_DBJD01000090.1, read on the forward strand.
TTAAATATTGCCGAAAAAAACAATCAGCGCCGTCATCCGCCTTCAGCTCCGCCTTTTCCTGTCAAAGAGCCTGAATTTCGCTGGAAAGAAATTTCAGACATTGAAGTTTATGATGCTCGTACTTGGTCAAAACGGAACCTTGATATTCATAAATAATTGTATAAAATGCCAAAAATCATTATACTCGATAAATAAACTACAACAAAAAGAGGGCAGACGACTGTGTATACTCCAGTAAATCCAAAGCCAGATTTTCCTAGACAGGAAGAAGAAGTTTTAAAATTTTGGGAAAAAAATGATATTTTTAAAAAATCTATCCGTCAGCGCGACAAGGCAGAAGAATTTGTTTTTTTTGACGGACCTCCGTTTGCAACAGGACTGCCACATTTTGGACATTTTATTCCATCAACTATAAAAGATATAATTCCACGCTACCAGACTATGAAAGGCAAAAAGGTTGAGCGCCGTTTTGGCTGGGATTGTCATGGCCTTCCGGTAGAAAACCTTATTGAAAAAGAACTTGGAATCAACTCTAAGCACGAGATCGAAGCTTATGGAGTTGCCAATTTTAACGACAAATGCCGTGCTTCAGTTTTAAAATACACTTCAGAATGGCGAAAGACAATCACAAGAATGGGACGCTGGGTCGATTTTGACAACGACTACAAAACTATGAATCCTGATTATATGGAATCAATTTGGTGGGTTGCAAAATCTTTGTGGGACAAAGGTCTTATCTATGAAGGAAAATATATTCTTCCGTACTGTCCTCGCTGTGCAACCGTTCTTTCTACTCACGAACTTGCCCAGGGATATAAAGATGTAAAAGATACGGCAGTTACAGTTCGTTTTAAGATTACAAAAGCGCCTGAAGCAATTGACGACAAAGATTTGGAAAACGGCAGAACTTATTTTATTGCATGGACAACAACTCCCTGGACTTTGCCTTCAAATCTCGGTCTTTGTATGGGACCGGAAATCGACTATGTAAAAATTCTCGACAAGGAATCTGGAGATTTCTATATCTTTGCAGAAGCTAGACTTTGTGCTTATTACAAAAATCCTGAAGATTACGAAATTATCTACAGACGCAAGGGCAAGGATTTTATCGGCGCAGAATATGAGCCGCTTTTCCCTTATTTTGCAAGTCTTTCAGATCCTTCTGAATGTGAAAGAATTTCAGGACAAAAATGTTCTGAAGGCGCTTTCAGAATGTTCAATGCGGCCTACGTTTCTACAGAAGACGGTACAGGTATTGTTCATATTGCTCCTGCTTTTGGTGAAGACGATAATTTAGTGTTTAGAGGAAGCGGAGTTCCGAACGTTGAACCGATTGATGCAGAATGTAAATTTACTTCGGAAGTTTCTGACTATAAGGGAAGATTTGTAAAAGACTGCGACAAAGATATTTGCGACCGCTTGAAGGCAGAAAAAAAACTTGTAAAAAAAGAACAGTATGAGCACTCATATCCGCATTGCTGGAGATGTTCTTCTCCTCTTATTTACCGTGGAATTGGTTCTTGGTTTGTTAAAGTTGCAGACTATCATAAGGAGCTTTTAAATTCAAACAGTCAGATTAAATGGCAGCCTGCGCACATAAAAGATGGTCGCTTTGGAAAATGGCTCGCAGGCAGCCGTGACTGGGCTGTAAGCCGCAACCGTTACTGGGGAAATCCAATTCCAATCTGGAGATGCGATAATCCTGACTGTGGAAACAAAATCTGTGTAGGTTCAAGACAGGAACTTAAAGAGCTTTCTGGAACATACCCTGAAGATTTGCACAAGCAGTTTGTAGATAAAATAACTTTTGAATGTCCAAAATGTAAAAAAGGCACAATGCATCGTATTCCGGAAGTTTTTGACTGCTGGTTTGAATCAGGTTCTATGCCTTATGCTGAACAGCATTATCCGTTTGAAAACAAAGAATATTTTGAAAAGCATTTTCCTGCAGACTTTATTTCAGAAGGTCTTGACCAGACACGCGGCTGGTTCTACACACTTACGATTCTTGCAACCCATTTGTTCGGTCGTCCGGCATTTAAGAATTGTATTGTAAACGGCCTTGTGCTTGCAGAAGACGGACGAAAAATGTCTAAATCTCTGCGCAACTACACTGACCCTGTCGAAGCTATCAACAAATTTGGTGCTGATGCGCTCCGTCTTTTCTTAACTCATTCTTCTGTAGTTCGGGCAGACGACCTTCGTTATTCAGACAATGGTGTTCGAGAAGTAATCAAAAACATCATAATTCCAATTTGGTCTGGATATAACTTCTTCATCAGTTATTCTAACGTAGAAAACTATAAGGCGACGGGCCATTATTTTGACGGCAAAACTCCTTCAAATCCTATGGATCGCTGGATTATTTCTGTTGCTCAGAAAATGGTAAAAGAAGTTACCGAAGCCTTGGACGATTATGACTTAAGTGCTGCGATCGATCCAATCATCGACTTTATTGACGAAATCAATAACTGGTATATCCGCCGTTCAAGAAAGCGTTTTTCCCGCAACGAAGACCGCAGCGACATGATTGAAGCTTTTGAAACTCTTTATACTGCTTTCAGGACTTTCTGTCTTGTTGCTTCTCCTTTTATTCCGTTCCTTGCTGAAGAAATTTGGCAGAATTTAAAACTTGAAGGCGACAAAGAGTCAGTTCATCTGATGGACTATCCTGTTTATAACGAAAAATTGCGCGACACAGCCCTTGAATTCAAGATGGCTACAGTACAGAAAGCTGTTTCTATGGGACGCTCTCTGCGCAACCAGTTCAACTTAAAGAACCGCCAGCCGCTTCTTTCGGCAGAGCTTGTTACAAGAGATCTAGAAGAACGCAAGGTTCTTGAAAGCATGGTTGATGCAATTGCCGAAGAATTGAATGTTAAAAAAGTAAATTTCCATGAAAGGGAAGATGAACTTGTTCACTATTCTGCGAAGGCAAATTTCCGTGTGCTTGGAAAAGAACTTGGTTCAAAAATGAAGATTGCGGCAGGAATTATCGCAACACTCAAAAATGAACAGATTTCTGATATTCTTTCTGGAAAAAACATCGAAATTGACGTTGAGGGACAGAAAGTTGAACTCAATTCGGAAAAAATTATTGTTGAGCGCACCGAAAAAGAAGATTTGAAAGTTCTTAACGATGGAACGATTACAATCGGCCTTGAAACAAAGGTTACTGATGAGCTCAAAAAAGAAGGCTATGTAAGAGATCTTATCCGCGGAATTCAGTCAATCCGAAAGGAGCAGGGGCTGACAGTTCAGGACAAAATCAATCTTAAACTGAGCGGCGATTCTGAATTAAAATCGGCTTACGAAATGTTCGCTTCATTGATTTCTACATCAACACTTACAAACGAGCAGTCTTGGGTAGAAAAAATTGACGGTGCAAAAGAAATCGAGGCAGACGATAAAATCTGGAGAATTTGCGTTGCAAAAGCATAAAAATTTAAAGTGCTTTCAGAAAATTTTATTTTCTGTCTGCACTTTTTTTTCTGTATTTTTAATTTTCTCCTGTAAATCTCCGGTTCAGATGGAGCAGGTTGAGCCTTTAAAACTGATTGATGGAGATTCGCCGGTTATTGTTTATATTCCTGTTTCTGCCAGTAAAACTTTTGTTGAATATGCAATGACCGATTTTTTTGATTTTTCGCAAAAAAATGTCAAGTCTATAGTTTCAAGAATGGAGAATATTGCCCTTGCTTTGGATTCTGACGAAAAAATTCAGATTGCAGTTGAAGGCTCTTTTCCGAAAGCGGGAATAAAAATGGCTTTTTCTGAAAAAAAAGGCTGGAATACGCAGATTATAAAAGGAACGAATTTTCCTTTTGCTGTTTATTCTTCAGCTGCCGTTCCATTTAAAGTTGCTTTTCCTGATTCAAAAACTTTTGTTGCTTCCGAAAATGTTTCAAAAATGCTTGCCCGCTACGAAAATGAGCAAAATATTTTTGAATTTGGTGAAAACGGAAAGAATTCTCAAAATTCTCTTCCAGATGAAATTTACGATTTCTTGACAGACAACAAAGCTTCTCAGATTCGTTTTTATTCACAAAATCCAGGAAACCTCTTCGGAAAAATTGTCGGAAAAACGATAAATCTCGGACTAAAAAGTCTTTCTGGTTCTTTGGAAGAGTCAAAAGTCGATAAAAAATTTGCGCTTATCCTTAATCTTGAGCTTTCAAATCCGGCTATTGCAAAGGCTGCTGTTAAAATGCTAAAAGTTGCCTTGTTCCCGATTCCTGCAAAAATTGTGCAAAAAGGCGCTTCTCAGATTCAAATTTCGGATATTTCATTATCATATAATCAGCTTGGAAAAATTTTAAGGCAATAGCTTTTAGGAGGAACTATGAAAACTAGTGAAAAAATTATTCTCAAGGCAGAGGATCTTGACGGTTATTTAAAGGAGCAGGATTTTAAAGATATAAAGCTTTTGGAAGATATGTATGGGCAGACCCTCAAATCTTTTGAACCGCTCGACAAACAGAATGTGATCGACAGTTTTGACAAAATGGGACACGAGCTTCAGCGCATTTGCAGCGAACATCCTCGTATTAAGGTTTTTTCCTTTGAAACCGAATCTGGAAGCCATGCGGAGGCTAGCCGCGTAATTTCGAAACTCCGCGATATAAATACCGGACATCAGGAATTTATCTATTACGTTCAACGTGCATACGAAATGCTTTTCCGCCTTGCTTTTACTGACCATTCAGAAAATAACAAGGGCCACATTGTCGTAAAAACTCCTGTTACTTTCCCTGCTCAAAATTATGCGGTTCATAAAATTCCTGATATTGATAAAGAAATTGAAAATTCTGTAATGTGCGTAATGCTGCGCGGCGCGCTTTTGCCAAGCATTATCATGTCAAAAGAAATCGAAGAATATTCCAGCCATAAATATGTGACTCCGTTTGCGCTTTTTAAGATTAACCGCGACGATTCAAAAAACGAAGACAATATGGAGTACATCCTCGATTTAAAAAAATCATTCTTCAATCTTGAAGATCTCGATGGAAAAGATTTGATTTTTGCCGACCCGATGAATGCGACAGGCGGTTCTCTTGTGACAGTTGTAAAATACCTTCAGCAGAATGGTGTAAAGCCAAAATCTATTAAATTTTTTAATGTGATTTCCGCATTAAAAGGAAGTCTTCGCGTAACACGCGCCCTCGAAAACTGCACTTGCTATACTTTGTGGCTCGACCCTGTTTTAAACGAAAAAGCATATATTATGCCAGGGCTTGGCGATGCTGGCGACCGTCTTAACGGCTGCGATAAAAAAGACAATCCCCGCAATATTATTCGTCTGATTGCAGATTATGGTTCAAATATTTCGGAACTTTACCGTAATCAGCTTGCAAAAATTGAAGAAACTGTTCTTGACTAGAAAGTTGAAAAAGTACAAATTTTTTTCCGCAGCTTTAGTTTTCATGGCAATTATTTCACTTTTCTCCTGCCAGAGCGAATATTCGTTTCGTGTGCCGGGGGAAAATGAAATTATTACAACGAATATCTCCTCAGAATATTTTGCAATTGCAGACGAATATTTAAATTTAAAAAATTATCAAAAGGCGATTCAGTATTATAAACTTGCCATGAAGAATAAATCGCTCAATGCAGCCGCTTATTACAAGCTTGCAAGAAGTTATGCCTTGGCGAAAGATTATGAATCTGCCGAAAAATGCTATGAAAAACTTCTCTCTGTCGATCCAGAAAATAAGGATTTGCAGATTTCTCTTGCATATATAAAGGGAATGAGCGGAAAAACCGAGGAAGCTGCGAGTCTTTATAAAGAATTGATAGAAAAGTTTCCGAACGATTCTTCTCTTTTGGAAAATTATTTAATCTTGCTTTTGTTTTTGGAAAATTTCGAAGAATCAGAAAAACAATATCAGATTCTTTCAGAAAAATTTCCTGACAATGCAAACCTTCAGTCTTTTTCTGATAAAATTGAAAAGCTCCGCGAAAAACTCCAGCCTAAGGAAGAAACTGAAAATACTGCCGGCTCTCATGAAAGCCCTGTAAAAGAACCTGAAAAAACTCCTAAGCTTTAGGGCAGAGTTAAAAAATCTTATTTATTTAAGGATGCAGGCGTTGTATTTTTCTGGACTTGCCCTAAAAGCAATTATCGGAGAATCAGGCTCTGTCGCTGCATGTTTTTGAGCTTCGCTCGCTTCTGTCAAAAGCCTTTCGCTGCTCACTGTTCTCCCGTTTTTTGAAGAAAGCCCGATTGTCAGTTTTTGTCCGTCATCTTCCAGTTTTTTAGAAAAATCTTCAAAAACCTCTTTTGCAACTGTGATTGCGTCATCAAGACCCGTGTTTTTCAAAAGAACTGTAAAAAGGTTGTTTTCGTTTGAAAAAACAAGCGCATTTTGAGCAAAGTCCGAGTCAAAAATATTTTCTATTTGTTCTGATGAAATTTCGTTTTCGGAAGAATTAACTTTTATTATTAAAACCGCAAGGTCTGAACCGTTTTCTGCTGCTTTTACAAGTGCTTCTTCGCATTTTGCTTCAAGATTTTCAATCGGCTGTATTTTTGGAAAAGATTTTTCTTTTTCAGTGTCCGTTTTTTCAGAAAAAATCTCTTTGTCCGGGGTTTCTTTTTGAGAAAAATCTACAGTGTCAAAGCCGTCAAAAAGCTGTTTTTTTTCCTCCTCGGTCAAATCGTATTCGTTGTTCTGTTTTTCTGAAGAAAGTTCATCTGTTTTATTTTCAGAAAAAATTTCTTTGTCAGAACTTTCCTGTTCGTCTTCAAATGAAATTTCATCAATTTCGTCTTTTTCCGTTTTTGTAAAAATTAAAATCAAAATCGCAGCCAATGTTGCGGCAAAAATAACTATAAAAGCAGTTCGCGCATGATAAAAAAGAGAAGACTGGACCGCCGTATAAATTTCTGCATTTATGAGAATTGAATTTCCGTTTTTTGTCGGAAAATTTTTTGTAAAAGACTTTGCGCTTGATTTTCTTGAAAAGTATGTGTCTTTTGGCGGATAAGAATAAATCAAATTTCCGTCAACAGAAAGGTTTAATTTTTGGTAATTGCTGAAATCTCCTGCGGCACGAATAAAAGAATCTGAAAAATTATATGAATCGAGCGGATATGAATTTGCGGCATTTTGAGTTTTTATAGCTAAAGAATCGAAAATTTCTTCTGCCTGCAAAGGTCCGTTTTTTTTGTCGGAAACGATGCCAGAAATAAAATAAACTGCTGTAAAAACAAAAATAGCCGAAATGACTACAGAAATAAAGTTAAAGGTTCTTTTTTTCATATTCAGTAAGTATATCGCAAGCAGTCAGCACGTGCAAGTTTATAGCTGTCTTGAATTGAATGAGTCTTTTCGTAAAAAGCCATAACCGGAAGAAGCGGATAAAAAAATTGGTTCGTTAGTTCGCCTGTAAAATTTTCTGGAAGAGAGAGCAGTTTTTTCTTAAAAAAGGTGTTGAAAATCTCAAAATTAAAATCTTTGATTTCGACAGAAATTGATTTTCCGGGATTTTTCAAATAAGTTTCCAGCGAAAACCTGTAACTTTCCAGAACTTCTGTTGTAATTTTTTTTTCTTCAAGATAAATAAGTTTGGTTCTGTACATTAAAGTGCAAAAAGACTGTTCCGCCGTAGAAAGCCGGTTTTGTTTTTTATAAAAAATGTCATCGAGATATGTTCCTTTTGCGTAAGGTTTCCCGTTTAAATATGCAAAATCCGCTCCAAAAAATTCAATTTTTTCAAAGCCAAGAAAAAAGGCAAGGTCTGTGGCGGCGATTGTAACAGTTCCTGACCCAGAATTTAAATGAATAAAACTTGTTCCATTAAAGTGCGAAGCGATGGTTGAAAGCGGATGCCCCGATTCAAAAAAAAGAATTTTATTTTTTTGAACTGAAATCTTTTTTGCAGGAATTGAATTTGCGCAAAGATCGAAGGCAAAAATCGTCTTGTTTTTTTGTGCCTGATGAAGAAAATGCGAGTAACTTATGTTCTGGCCGTCAATGCTTACAACAACGTCTGGAACGATTTTTGAGCGCAAAAGACTTGAATATGCGGTGTCTGTCGAAATTATAAAATATTTGCCGGGATTTTTTTTCAGTTTTTCGATTGTAGTATCTAACGTCGGACCTGCCGCAATTATCGCCGCGGTCACTTTGTTGTTTTTTTTGAGATTTTCGATCATTTGCGAGGCGTTTTTTTGTTCAGAAGCAATTTTAAGGTTTTCAAAGATATTTTTATTCCAGATTTTTCCAAAATGGCTCTGAACTGCAAAATCTGCTTTTACAGTTTTTATTGCTTTTTCGACGATTGTTTTTATAAGCTGCATTTTGTCGAAAAAAGCGTTTTCCCAGCCTCGCAAAAAACAAAAATTGAGATTTCCGTAAATTGCAGGAAGATAATTTGATAAAATGTCTGTAAAAAGGCTTTGAGGTGTTGAAAAAATAATCCGTCTGTCTTCCAAAAGTTTGCTGCAAAGCGGAATCTGCCTTAAAAACTTAAAATCTTCAATATCGTTTTCTACAATGATTATTTTTCTGTCAAAGCTTTCTGTTAAAAGTTTTTCTATATGCCAGCCTGAACATAAACCTGCAACTACAAAAAATTTTTCTTTTTTTTCAAATTGAGACGCAAAAATTTCTGCCTCGTGAACAGGATCGTATTTTGAGCAGACGTAAATTCGATTTTTTACTGGAATTAAAATTCCGTTTTTTGAATTTTCGAGGGTTGTGTAAGAACTATTCATCAAAAAGTCTCCGGATTTTTTCTGCAAGTTCAGCCTTTTTTTGCTGGATTTTTAATTTTTGTCCATTTTTCTTTTCTTCGCAAAGCTCTCGCGCTAAAAGTATTGATTCAAGCGGAAAAAGTTCTCCGTCAAAATCTCCGCTTTCAAGAATTTTTAAAAAACGTGATTTAAATTCCTTTTTTTCGGCTGAATTTTTTGTTTTGAAAAAAACTTCCGTTGTAGAATCAAAATCAGCATTTTTTTTGTCAAAATCGAGTTCTTCCCATGACAAATCTTTTATTTGTCCGAGTTTTTCCGAAAAATTATAGTGATCTGAAAGCCTGAAAAGCCGTTCTTTTAAACTGTCTCCTTGATTTTTAAACCAGCTGCGGTAGATTTCGAGCGAACCTTTTGAATTAAATCTCGAAGAAACCTGCCTTTTTTCTTTTGTTCCAAGCCGAAAATCTTTATTTTGAGAGTTTTTTTCAAGCATATTTGGCTGGGCATGCTGAAATCCGTTGTTTTCTGCCAAATCCAGTCCGCAAAAGTAAACATTCTTTTGAGTCAGGTTTAGCGCAAAAGCTGCCGCAGTTCCGCTTACAGTTCCGTTTCTTAAGGCCGGAAAAAATTCAATTTTTGAATCAGTAAAAATTTTTTCTCCGATAGAAGAAGGATAGGCGAGCGGAAGAATTTTTTGGCTTTGCAAAATATTTTTAGGACAGTTTGCTTCGTCTGTGAGCGCAAAGACTGTGTTTTTAAGTTTTTTTAAATCTTCGCTGTTTAATTCAAGATGTTTTTTTGCCCAAAATCCGCCGTCACTGCTAATCACCAAATCTGGAAAAATTTTATTGTAGAGAAGAACCGAAAGTGAAGAAGAAACCGCAATCAAAAAGAAATTTTCGCGGTACTTTTTTATATTTTTTAGTGAAGACTGAAGTGAAGGCCCAGAAGCCGTAACTAGAATGTCTTTTTTTATTCTGCGAAGTGAATAAAAATTCTGTCCGAATTTGCAGAAAGCCAGCGAATTTAAGAACCAGCGTTTTGCAAATTTTTCGCGCGTATAAAGCACGTCTCTTGCTGTCAAAACTGCAATTTTAATTTCTTGCCAGACTGAATTTGAAATTTCTGGAAAAATATTTTTGCTTCCTGGCCAGTCAAAAATCAACGCAGAAAGAATTTTTTCTTCTCCAAGCGCAGAATAAAGTTTTTGAGCGAAATTTTTTGTTTGAAAAAAATAAAAAACTTTGTCCCAAAGACTGTCTGTTTTGCAAAAAACATCTGTAAAGCGAATTGCAATCAGTTTGACAGAAGGAAAAGTTTTTCTTAAAAAAGCGGCGCAAAAGGAGAGAGCCGGCTCCAAAATAATTACGCAAGATGGTTTAAAAGTACATTCAATCGAACTGCAGAATGCCTGCGCTTCTTTTGAAGGATCGTAAGCAGAATGGAAATATTTTTCGTTCAGTCTGCAGGTTTGCTCGCCGTTTTTTGCATTAAAAAAAACAAAATTCAAATTAGTTTCGCTCAATTTGAATTAGTCCTGGGATAAAAATGTGAGCGTTCCGTGCGGAGTTTTACAGATTCCTGCGCAGAGTACAAGAAGATTTTGCATATTTGAATTCAAAAAAAACTTTTTTGCAGAAATGTTCAACTGAAACTGTAAAAATTTTTCATCAATTTCTTCTTTTGAAAAAATTACGGCTTTAATTTCTTCATCTTGACCTAGAGCGCAACAGTTTGGAAAAGAAAAGAGAGTTTTTAAGTATTCAAAAAGCTGTTTTAATGCTGTCTGTTTTAGAAGTTCCTTAAAAGGCGAAGAAAAATTTTTAAATGCTTCTTCAAGCGAAAGTTTTGCAGAAATAATAAAAAGGCTGGCATCTGAAATATCAAATCCTTCGCAAAGTTTTGTTTCGCCCGGCAAATTTTGGTTTTGAAGAGACTTGGTTTTTAAAATTTTGATTAGATTTTCTGCAAATTCTGACTCAGAAAGATTTAATTCTTCCTGAAAGTTTAGCGCAAAAAAATAGCAGGTTGAATTTTCGTGTGAGAACGGAAATATGGAAACTTTTTTGATTTTGTCTTTGATTTCAGTCGAAAAAAGCTGAAAAAAAGGATTTAGGCTTTCTCCTTCAAAAAAAATCCAGCCTTTTTTGCCGCTTATAAGTCCGTCCCAAAAATCTTTTGTTGAAAGAGAATTTGTTATCGTTGTCAAATCAAGATTCTGGGTTTCAGAAAGATAATAAAAATCATCCTTTAAAGAAAAAATTCCTGAATGTGTAAAGCCGTTTTTACTTGCAAAAGCACAGAAATCAATATTTGCTGTTTCCTGTGCCTGAGGTTTGCCGGCGCATTTTTTTAGCTCATCGGCACGAGCTAAAAGACCGGCTTTTTCTGTAGTTAAATTTTCAATACGGCTTAAAAGACCCATTATGCAAGTCCCAATTCCTTGAAAAGCTTTTTGTATGTATCAAATTGCTCTGACTGCGCAAATTCTGCAATTTTGTTTTCCGGCAAATTTTCGAGCAGCTGATCCATGTAAGAAAGTACAGATTTAATTTCTGATTTTAGGTTGTCAGAAATATCTTTGCTTTCTTTTGTTTCTGGTTCTTCTTTAACTTCCTGCAAGGTTTCTGGTTCAACCTTTTCTGTGGCTTCAGTTTCTTCTGATTCGGGGAGTTCCAAAAGCTCTTCTGAATTTTCGTTTTGTTCCGATTCTTCAGGAGCTTTTGAGAGATAGTCGAGTTTTTCATCGGTGAGAGTCTCGCTGATTGAAGGTTCAACGGCAGAAAGCTCAAACGGATCTTCATTAAAACTGTCAGAAGCATTTTCGGTTTTATTTTCGCTATCTTTTGTTTCTAAAATGTCAGTTGGGCTTGACTCAACCAAGATGTCGTCATTTTTTGGAACGGAAATCTCTTCCGGTAAATCATTTTCCTTAGAAATATTTGTATAATCTACGTCATCGAGAGTAGGCGGTTCTTCGGTATTTTCTGTCTGGGCGTTTTCAAATTCCATTGCAAAATCATCGTCCGAAAGAATGTCCTCGTCAGAAATATCCGCGATGTCATCTGCGCTTCCAAAAAGATTTTCTGTTTCCTCTGCAGCTTCCGGCTCTTCCTTAAATTCTGGCTCTTCGCTAGAAAGTTCTTCCGGTTCAGAAATATTATCCTGTGTTTCTTTTGTTTTTTCAGATTCTGTTTCTTTTTTCTTGTCTTCGTCTGTTTCCTCAGCCTGCGCAATGTCTGCTGTGTTCAAAATATTGTCCATTTCATCTTTTGAAAGGGCAATTGTGTCGTCTTCGTCTGAATTTGAGAAAAATCCTTCGTTTTCGGAATCATTGCTTTCCAATTTTAAATTTCCAGGCTGTTTTTCGTTTTTGAGGGTTTCAAATTCATTTTTTAACGATGCAATTTCGTTTTTTAACGAAGAAAGTTCTGTAACAATCTGGCTGAAAATGGCCGTCATCTGTGTCGAAGGTTTTTCTGTTTCAAGTTCGCCTTCGTCCAAAATTGGCGCTGTAATCGAATCTGCAACTTCTGCAACTTTTTCGTCGTCATTTTCAAGGAAAGACGCCGCTTCTTCATCGAATGTGTCCGGAATTTCTGTTTCTTCAACTTCTTTTTCTGTCAAATCAGCGGCATCGGCTTTCGGTTCGTCAATGATTTCGCTTTCCGGAGTGATTTCAACTGGCTGTGCAGAAGGTTTTGTTTCCGAAACTGTGTTTTCAGAAACTGCTTCTTTCGGCTCGTCAATGATTTCTCTTTCTGGAGCTGTTTCAACCGGCTCTGCTGAACTTCCGCCAACGTCCGAAATGCTTACAGTGTCTCCGGTTGTTTCGTCGGTAATATTGTCGAGAATTGAGTCAAGGTCAAAATCATCATCGTCTGCGCTTGCTTCAGAAGTTTCTGTTTCTTGAGGTTCGCTTTCAAAACTCTGTTCTTCTTCTGGTTCAAGAGAAATTGTTTCTTCAGTATTTATGGTTTCAACTTCCTGTTTTGGAGTAGTTTCTGTTTCTAGAGAAGGTTCTTTTTGTTCTGGAATTTCAGGCGCTTCCTCATTTTCTGCGCTTTCCGGAGCTTTTTCTGTTTCCTGGAAATCCGAATCGTCGAAACCGAATTCACTCAAATCAACGCTTTCCATTCCATCATTGCCTGCATTTGCTTCAGAAGAAGAATCGTTTTTGTCAAAGCTCAAATCATCAAGACCGAATTCGCTCAAATCAACGTCATGAGTTCCTGCTGGCGAGTCTGCGCTTGAAGTTTCCTGTGCATTCTGAGAAGTTTCCTGCAAAGCTGGAGCTGGCTCATCCGACGGCTCGTCAAACGAGAGATCTACGTTAAAAATATCATCGTCCGAAGCGCTTTCTGAATTGTCAGAATCAAATGCGTCTTCAGGAGTTTCTGTTTCTAAATCCGCTGCAACGCTAAAATCGTCCTCAGCGGCAGTCTCTTTTGAAATTTCCGGCTGTGAAGCAAAGTCGGTTTCTTGCCCAGTTTGTGCCGCCGCTTTTTCCGCTTCTTTTTCTTTTATTTTGTCTTCATCAGGTCCTGTTTCAAAGACACCGCCTTCGATAAATTCGTCGAGAGAAATTTCTTCCTCAGTGTTAGAAACTGGCGAATCAGAAACTTTGTTTTCTG
>NZ_DBJD01000090.1:21139-27917 GCF_002297065.1 Treponema sp. UBA785
TTGTTTTCTGTTTCAAGCCCAGCCAAATCCTCAGCCGAAAGCGCATCGTCAGAATTGTCCGAAGCTGAAAAATCTGAAGGCTCATCAATTACATCTAAATCAGAAAAATCTGGCAAATCCGTGTCAAAATTAAAAACGTCGTCTGAATTAACAGAAGTCTCAGAGGAATCCACTGTCTTTGGAGGGGTTTTTACCCAAACGCCGTAACTGTCAAGTTCATTTGTTTCTTTTGAATCGCTCATAAAATTCCCCTTGCAAAAAGTTTTATCAAAGAAAATATCGGCATAACCGCTCAAAATCTTCATCTTAAAAACTTAAAAAATAAGACTTATAAATCAATATTTTAACAGAATTTTTTTTCAAAGTCTATTTTTGAAAGTTTAAAAATTACTTAAAACTTTTTTTAGTTTGGACCGCATCGCCTGTCTATCCGGCCAGCCGGGGTTCGCTAGGCGCTCATTGCCTTTCGGCAACGGCACTGCCGCCCCTTTTGTCCGGGGTAGGTTTTTCTCAAAAATTTTTGTTTTCCGCTTTTAAATTTCAAAAAATAAAAAAATCCCGTTATAAAAATCAAAAAATCAGCCGATATTCTAGATTATGAAAAGGTTTAGGATTTTGTCAGCGGCTTTAACAGGAACTTTTGTCTATGTTTTTATTTCTGTTTTTGCAGGAAGAGACGGTCTTTTGGCAGAAAGACAGCAGCGGGAGCAAAAAAGAATCCTTGCAGTCCGGACAGAATCAATCCAAAAAACAAATAATTCTCTCAAGCTTGAATGTACGGCTTTGCAAAACGACAAAGAAGTAATCGAAGGTCTTGCAAAAAAACTCGGTTATGTTTCTGACGGCGACAAAATCGTTAAGATAAACGGTCTTCCTTTTGAACAGGAAAAGATATATGATGCAGGTACGCCTATAAAAGCCCGTGAGCCTGAATATCTTCCTGAATGGGTCGGAAAAGTTCTTGGAATTGCAGCCTTTTTGACGGTCTGCCTGTATTCACTTTATCAAGATATAAAATCTGGACTTTTTAAGCGAAGAAAAAATCCTGTCTTTATGGAGGGCATTCCTGTTTATGATTTGCCGCAAGTCTGATTCGGAATCTATTTTTATTGCCGCTGATTACATTCGCCGCGGAAAAATTGTCATTCTTCCAACCGACACGGTCTACGGTTTTTCTGGAATTGTTGACGGAAGACATTATTCTTACCACACAGAGCAAAAAATCTCAGAAATAAAGGGAAGGGAAGAAGGAAAAAGGTGCATCCAGCTTCTTTCAAAACCAGAGGACTTAAAAAAATATACTCGCGATCTTGTTCCTGATGAGCTGCTTTCTTTTTGGCCCGGTCCGCTTACGATAATCGTTCATACTTTTGAACAAGACGGAAATTTTGCAACAACTGCATTCCGCTGTCCTGGCGACGAATGGCTCAGAAAATTGATTGCAGAATGCGGCGCGCCAATTTATTCAACTAGTGTAAATAAAAGCGGTTCTGCTCCTTTAAATAATCTTTGCGAAATAAAAAAAGAGTTTGGTTCTGCTGTTGACTTGATTATTGATGACGGAGACAAAACTTCAGGTGTTCCTTCTACAATAGTGGCTTTGGAAGAAGACGGAACAGTCCAGCTTGTACGGCAGGGGCAGATAAAACTTGACTGCGCGGTTTAAAAGAAAATTTTATTTTTTGTGCCAGGTTACGTTTTGATTTCCGGCTTTTACTTTTTCGGCCTTTGAATCGTCTCTTAAAAGAGTTGTCTTTGTGCCGGAAAGCGCATTTTCATCATTCATTGTAAAATTCCACTCGATTGGAGAAGCGTTCGGTGCAACAGAAAGCGCAATTTCACGCGGAAGTTCTGGATAAAAAGAGGCGTTTGGTTTTCCGATTTGCCGGATTTTTATGATGCTTCCGTGTTCAGAATTTTCTTCTGCCGAAACAGAAATGTTCATAGTTGCGCCGTTTTTAAAGATTATAAAACCGCGTCCGCCCCGCAAAATAACGATTTTGTCTGTAAAAGGCTCTCCGCTCCATATTCCAGAAAGTTTTTCAATGTTAAAGCTTTTTTGCGCGAAAGCTGAATTTTTTGAAGAAGCCGACAAAGATTCATTCTCGGAATTTCTCATTTTTATTTTGTCTAAAAGTTCGTGAATCGTGTCTTTTGAGTTTGTCAGCATTTTGTAGTATGAATCATAATTTTTGCTTTTCTGGTAAGTTGTTCCGCCTGAAGAATCTGGAATCCCTGCAAAAAAAATGCAGTTCCAAAAAACTGCTGATTCGTCTTTTTTGTCTTCGGTTATTTCTGCGTAAAAAGCAATTTTTGGCGCATGAGTCGAAGATGTGTCCGGAATTGAACTTAAGACAGTTCCTGGATTCTGCCTTTTGTCATGGACAGAAACTCCGTCGATTGCATTTAGCTGCGTAAAGAAAAAATCCTGGGCCATTTTCAGCATGTTTGAATCTGCCGACGATGAAATGACGCCGTAATAATCGAGCTGGAGCGGGGCTGCAAAAACTGATTGCATTACGGTGAGAAATACTGCTGTAAAAATTGCAGATAACTTTTTCAAATAAAATCCCCGTTTTACAGGTTTGAATTTCTAAATTCTCTCTGTAAATCTCTGTTCACATCGCGCTCTTTAATTGAAGCCCGCTTGTCAAACTGCTTTTTACCTTTGCAAACGCCAAGCGTAAGTTTTACGCGTCCATTTTTTAAATAAAAATCCAATGGAATCAAAGTAAAACCTTTTTCATCAACTTTGCGCTGGATCCGCTTTAACTCTTCCTTGTGGACGAGCAGTTTTTTTACTCTGTCTGGATTATGGTTAAAAATGGACGAATATTTGTATTCTGAAATATGAAAATTTCGCATCCATAACTCACCATTTTGAATTTCGGCAAAAGAATCGTTGAATGAAACATTTCCTTCTTTTACAGACTTGACTTCTGTTCCTTCGAGGACAATTCCGCATTCGTATTTTTCTTCGACAAAATAGTCAAAACGGGCTTTTTTATTTTGTGCAATAATTTTTACGTTTTCAGACATAGAAGTAATTATATTCTTAATGGGTTTACCTTGCAACCTGCCATAAAAAGATGTATGTTTTATTTATGTTTCGAGATATTTATTCAGTTTCCTACAGGATGAAAAGGGAGCTTTATCACCGTGTTTTTTTAATTCTTCTTTCTGTTTTTGTCTGCTTTGCAAGCATAAATTTAATCCGGCTTGCGCTTTTTTATCCAGTTCTTTCAAAATCTGATTCTATGTCGCCAGGTATTGCCTCTGATTGCGTTGTTCAAATTGCTCCTCTTTTGCGGAATCCTGAACGCGGTCAGGTTATGCTTGTAAGTCCAAAAGATGAGCCTGTTCATTCTTTTTTTGAAAAATCTGTTGACTTTGTCTGCCGCTTTTTTACAGTCCAGCAGTATTCTCCTTTTGCTAAAAACGAACTGTCGCCGTCTTTCCGGCGCGTTGTCGGTCTTCCGGGAGATACGATTTATATTTCAAACCATCTTGTCTACATAAAACCCGAAGGCCAGTCCCAGTTTCTTACGGAATTTGAACTTACAAAGATAAAATACACTCTCTCTGTTCCGGAAATTTCCGCAAAAACTGACAGCAGAATCGGCACTGTAGGAAATATGGAACAATTCATCTTAAAAGAAAACGAATATTTTGTTCTTGCGGACAACCGTCTTGAATCTTCTGATTCCAGGCTTTGGGGACCTGTAAGTTCGGCTTCTTTCAAGGGCAGGGCGCTTTTTATTTATTTTCCTTTTTCAAAAATGAAGCTTTTTTAGTTTTAAGGAAATTTAAATGGAGATTTCCCTTTATGTTCACGTTCCTTTTTGCAGGCAGAAGTGCGATTACTGCGATTTTTTCAGTATTCCTTCAAATTGCGCTTCCTGTATTTGTCCAGATGAGGAATATGTCCGTTCAGTTTTAACTGAAATTCGTTTTTATGTAAAAAAATACTCAGTTTCACGCTGGAAAACTGTCTATATTGGAGGCGGAACTCCGAGCCAGCTTGGAGCAAAACTTCTTTTTGAACTTGTCTCTGGCATAAAAAATGCTGTTTCCGGCAAGACGGCAGATGAATTTACCGTTGAGATGAACCCTGAAGATTTGACAGAGGATATTTTGGATTCTGCGCAAAATGCCGGCGTGGACAGAATTTCAATAGGCGTTCAGGCTCTCGACCAAAAGGCCTTGGACAGCATAAACAGGCATTGCTCGCTTAAAACTGCAATTTCTGCGTTTGAACTTCTTCAAAAAAAATGGAAAAAAAAGCTTTCTGTCGATTTTATAGCAGGTCTTCCTGGACAGACTTACAGTTCTTTTAAAAAACAGTTTGAGATGGTTTTTTACTGCAAAAACATCGAGCATATTTCACTTTATTCGCTTACTTTGGAAGAAAATACTCCGCTTTATAAAAAAATCGAGTCTGGAAAAATAAAATGGAGCCAGCAAAAAACAGACAGAATGTGGATTTTGGGCAGAAAAATTTTAAAAGAAAATGGATTTATTCAGTACGAAGTAAGCAATTTTGCAAGAACAGGAGCAGAAAGTCGTCACAACAAAGTTTACTGGCATCTTGAGAATTATATTGGCTGTGGAAGCGGCGCGTGCGGCAGTGTTTACGGCGATGTTTCAGAACGCTGGACGAATACCTGTTCTATTAAAAATTATGAAAATTTCTGGCTTAACTTTAATTCTGAATCAGAAATTCCGGAATCGATACGGCAAGTTGAAAAAATCGATTTACAGACCCAGGAATTTGAATGGCTTATGATGGGATTTAGACTTTTGGAAGGCGTATGTTCAGAAGAATTTAAAAAACGCTTTGGAAAAAGCCTTGAAGAGAGAATCGGCGTAAAAGACGGACTTTTTTTTGAATGGTCTAAAAAACATCTTGCCCGCAGTTACAAAAAAGACGGCAAAACTTTTTATGCTCTTAACGAACGCGGACTTATGCTTTTGAATTTGTTTTTGGAATCGTTATTGTAAAATTTGTTCCGACTCCAACCTGCGATTTTACGTCGATTTTCCAGCCGTGAGAATCGATTATGTTTTTTACGACCGAAAGTCCGATTCCGTAGCCAGGTTCGTTTCGGCTGTTTGAAGCCCGGTAAAAAATATCAAAAATGAACTGGATGTCCTTTTCGTTTATTCCGATGCCTGTATCTTCTATAGAAATTTTAATTTCGCTTTCTGTTTCGTTTGCCTTGATTATTATTACATTTTTGTCTTTTGTATAGCGTTGGGCATTTGAATAAAGATTGTCTAAGGCTCTTAAAACTAGTTCTTTGTTGAGCATAATTTGCGTGTCCGGCGAAACCTGGATCTCTGTTTTTACATTTCTGTTAAAAATTGTTCCAGAATTTTTGCAGGATTCTGCAAATTCCTGAAGCAAAGGAAGAATCGGCTGCAATGTAAGATTATTTTTCTGTTCCGCCGTCTCAAGTTTGACAAAATTTATCAGCGAATTGAGCATAGCTTCGAGCTGGTTTGTTTTGTTTAGAATTATATTTACGGATTTTGCAATTTCTTCCTTGCCGCTTACAACTCCGTCGTCAATTGCTTCAAGATAACCTTTTATGACTGCGACGGGTGTGCGCAGGTCATGGCTCATTCCCATTATAAAACGTTTTCTTCTTTCTTCGTTTTCAAGAAGGCTTATGCGCATTTTGTCGAGATTCCCGATTAAATCAGTAATCTCGTTTTCTCCGCGGTGATTTTTCCGTCTTTCCAGTGGTTTTGATACTTGTCCGTCCGCAAGTCTTTTTGTAGAACGCTGAAGAAAAGTTATTGACCTTGAAATTGTATTTGAAATATGCAGTGTAAAAATTATGCAGGCAAGTTCAATCACCGAGGCAACAAGAAAAGAAATCCTTATGATTTTTTCAAAAGAAATTCCTTCGACTGCAAGTTGTCTGTTGATTGGAATCATTGCGAAGGCAACTAGCGGAATAAGTACAACAAGAAGAAGAAAAATATGTAGCTGCCGTTTTATTTTCATTTAAACTGTGCCTTTTTCGAATTTGTAGCCCATGCCAAATACTGTTTTTATATATTTTGGCGAAGATGGATCTTCTTCAATCTTTTTTCTTAGGCGCTGAACATATACAGCAACGGCTGTAATATCTCCGTACTGAGCCTTCCATACTTCTCTGTAGATTTTTTCTGGTCCCAAAACTTCATTTTCGTGAGAAATTAAGAATTCGAGAACTTCATATTCTTTTGTAGAGAGAGGAATTTTTTCCGGACCTTTTTTTAGTACGCAGCTGTTAAGCAGAACAGTGTACGGGCCAAATTCGTAAGAAGCTTCTGCTGCTGCGGTAACTTTTGCCTGCCGGCGAAGAATTGCTTCGACTCTTGCTGTAAGAACTTTTGGTGAATACGGCTTTGTAACAAATTCGTCTGCGCCGTTTCCAAGACCTTTTATAATATCTTCGTCTGCATCGCGGGCAGAGACTATAATTACTGGAAGAGATGAATTGTATTCATCGCGGAATTTTTTCAGGAAGTCAAAACCGCTCATTCCCGGAAGATTTAAATCCAAAATGATTAAGTCTGGCATTTGTTTATCAATGTATTCAAGCGCTTCTTCTGCGCTGCCAACGGATTCAACTGTCATTCCTGATTTTTTCAGATACATAGAGGCAAGTTCTGCCATTTCTGGAACGTCTTCAACAACAAGAATTTTAGAATTCATTTTATATTCCCGTAAAAAGTCAAGATTAAAACTTGAGTTTTAACCTTGACTTTTTAAGTTGTTTCGCAA
>NZ_DBJD01000090.1:28015-49023 GCF_002297065.1 Treponema sp. UBA785
CACCATTTTAGGCTGTTCTTATCTTACTTCCTTATTTTTCTTTTTATTTAAATTATCACAAACAAAAAAAAAAGCAAGTTTTTTTATAACAGTTCGTTAAATTTTTTGAATTATTTTAGAATTTGTTATAAAATATATTGTTCAGGTCGGCATAATTTATGTTTCTACTTGACGATAAGTAAATTAGAAGTAAAAATAAGAAGATGATTTCGGTTACGCGTTTAGATGGGAATATATACTGGATAAATCCTCATATGATAGAAAGTATGGAAAAAACTCCCGACCTTACCATCACTTTTTTGTCTGGCAAGAAAGTCGTGGTAAAAGATTCGCCTGAAGAATTGATTCAGCGGATTGTGGATTACAGACGGCGGCTTGGAATCTCTGCTCAGGAAATATAGAATATTCTGAGCTGCCTCTGAAAAATGAATTTTAGAGGTTTCCCTACATAAAAATAATAAAGAAGTCTGTTGGGTTTGCGGGAGGAAACTTTTTATGGATATTGCGTCGCTTATTGCCATTGTTGGCGGTATAGGTGTAATCTTTTTAGGTGTTCTTACATCAGGTGGTTCAATCGGCGGTATTATTGATATTCCTTCGGTTTTTGTAACTGTCGGCGGTTCTTTTTTCTCCCTGTTTCTTTGTGATTCACTAAAAAATGTTCTTGGAATGTTCAAGGTAATGGGGCGCTGTTTTAAGACTTTTGATTATGGTGAAAAAAATCTGATTCAAAATATGGTTGCTCTCTCAGAAAAGGCGCGTCGTGAAGGTATCCTTGCACTTGAAGAAGGACTTGATGATTTGGACGATGCGTTCTTAAAATCCGGCCTTAGAATGGTTGTAGACGGTACGGACGGAAATGTTATTCGCACGATTTTGGAAAACGAAATGAATCAGATGGAAGCGCGGCACATGGTTGGTATTAACCTTATAACCCAGTGGGCTGGTTTTGGTCCTGGTTTTGGTATGCTTGGTACCGTAATCGGACTTATTGGTATGCTTAACAATCTTGAAGATAAATCTTCTCTTGGTCCGAACATGGCCGTAGCTTTGGTAACTACACTCTACGGTTCTATGCTTGCAAACTGGCTTTTTGGTCCAATGGCTCAAAAGCTTATCTCGCAGAACAGCGCGGAGCTTCGTTCTCGCGAAATGGTTTTGGAAGGGGTTCTTTCGATTCAGGCTGGAGATAACCCTCGCATTCTTGCAATGAAACTCTTAACTTATTTGGATCCAAAAACTCGGAAGGTTATTGAGGCTGACGTTCTGAAGGATTAGGTTGAAAATGGCTAGAAAAAGTAATGAACCACAGAAACCTTCAACCGCCTGGCAGGGCACTTACGGAGACATGATTACTCTCATGCTCTGCTTTTTCGTTATGCTTTATGATCCTTCCGAAGTAGACACGACAACTCTTTCTCAGATTCAGGCATCGCTTGCAATTCAGGAAGAGTCAATGGAAAATCCAACGACGACTGGCGGAATGTCTCTTACTGCAGGTCGTCTTGCAGATTTGGGAAATACAGTAAACAGCCTTCCTTCTGTTGAAAAGGGAAAATCGCTTGGTCTTGCCAAGAAAAAGGCCATTTCTCTTTTTGCGCCGGAGATTCACTCTGCAAAAATAACAATTTCCTCGGATGAACGAGGGCTTGTAATAACGTTGGCTTCCGATTCTTTTTTTGAAGAAGGAAGCGCCGAGCTCAACATCGAAGAAACCCGCGAAATTCTTTTAAAACTCTCGAAATTTTTTCAGGAACCTGAACTTCAGAAACGCCGCTTTAGAATTGAGGGACATACAGACAGCAATCCTGTCTCAAACGAAAAATACCCGTCTAACTGGGAACTTTCTGCCGCGCGCGCATTGAATACTCTGCACTATCTTTCGGATTTTGGAGTGGATGAAAGCAAATTTTCAATTGCAGGCTATGCCGATACTAGACCTGTATTTTCAAACGATACAAGGGAAGGGCAGGCTTACAACCGCCGTGTTGATATAATAATTCTTGATGAAGGGCATTTTTAACTTTTTAGGCGCAAAATAAAGGGTAAAATACTTTATTCTATATCCTTAAGTTGTGCTGGAAAAAATCCGATATTAAAAAAAACAATGAAAGCACGCAGAGTGTTTTCTTAACTGGAGTAATTTATGGCTGATGATAATGATTTGGATATTAACGATGATGCTGGCGGTTCAGACGACCTTTCATCAGCATCTTCAAAAAAGAAGGGGATGGGCGGTCTTTTCCCTGTCCTTTTAAAATGGGTTGCAATCGGTTTGGTTGCGGTTATTTTAATTGTGACTGTAGTTGTAATTACAATGAAAGTTGTCGGCGGAAATCAATCGCAGGCCGCACTTGTTCCTGTCGCAGAAGAATACAGTTCAACTAAAGAAATTCTTGACTGGTACAATTCTCTTGGCGTAACAAGAACGAAGACGAGCGATGTAAACCCTTCGTCTGTAATTGTAGAAGTTGTATTGGGTTACAAAAAGGACGATAAGGCGACATCAACAGAAATTACGCAGAGAACAGTTGAATTAAAAGATTTTTTGCGGCGCTATTTTACACAGAAATCCGCAGACGAATTAAGACCACAGAATGAGGAAGAGCTTAGAATTGAAATTCGCAATGCGATTAACGATTCAATTTTAAGCAGTTCAAAAATAAAAGATGTGCGCTTTATGCAGCTGGATGTTATTCAGCAGTAAAAGCGGATTATAAAGGTGGAACAGGCATGAACGAAGTTCTGTCACAAGATGAAATTGACCAACTCCTGCAGGCAATAAGTTCTGGTGAAAGCGAAAACACTGACTTTAAACCTGTAAATGACACGCGCAAAATAAAAATATACGATTTTAAACGTCCGGATAAGTTCTCTAAGGAGCAGATCCGAACGGTTTCGATTATGCACGAAACTTTTGCACGTCTTACAACAACATCTCTTTCTGCGCAGCTTCGTTCGCTGGTTCATGTTCATGTCGCGTCGGTTGACCAGCTGACTTACGAAGAATTTATCCGTTCTATTCCAACTCCGACAACTTTGGCTGTAATCAATATGGATCCTTTAAAGGGAAATGCGGTTTTGGAAATTGATCCGGCGATTACTTTCAGTATGATTGACCGTCTTTTTGGCGGTACAGGACAGGGAGCAAAAGTTAGCCGCGATTTGACGGATATTGAACAGTCGGTAATGGAAGGGATCATCGTGAGAATTCTTGCAAATATGCGCGAAGCCTGGACTCAGGTAATTGACTTGCGTCCTCGTCTTGGACAGATTGAAACAAACCCTCAGTTTGCGCAGATTGTTCCTCCGTCAGAAATGGTCGTTCTTGTAACTTTGGAAACAAAGGTTGGCGAAGAGGAAGGAATGATGAACTTCTGTATTCCTTATCTTACTATCGAGCCTATTATTTCAAAACTTTCTTCGCAGTTCTGGTTTAGTTCTGTGCGAAGAAGTTCTACAACGCAGTATCTTGGAACGTTAAAAGAAAAGCTTTCTGACGTTGATATGGATGTTGTTGCAGAAATTGGAACAATAAATATGCCGATTCGTGATGTTCTTGCGTTGCGAGTTGGAGATGTCGTGCGGCTTTCAACTGTTCGCGTCGGTGATCCGCTTTCGCTTAGTGTCGGCAATAAGAAAAAATTTTATTGTCAGCCGGGTGTTGTCGGTAAAAAAATGGCTGTTCAGATAATTGGAAAAATTGATGACAGCGAAAATGAAGATTTTGAAGAATTATCCGTAGAAGGAGATGAATCATATGAGTGATGGTGCTATTTCTCAAGACGAAATTGATGCATTGCTGTCAGGCGTGGACATGGGTGGAATTACAGGAGGGAACTCATCTTCTGTAAACATTGATACTTCTGTCCTTGAAAAGTTTGCTGACGGTATAAAAGACGAATTAAAAACTAAACTCAACTCAATGACAGGCAGTGAATTTTCTGTTGGAACGCCATCGGTAGAGATTCTTGAGCGTGACCAGTTGCTTGCGAAACTTCCAGAAATGGTTGTTGCTGTAATGGCCGATTTTTCAACTGCCTTAAAGGGTGACCATCTTTTTATTCTTTCTACAGAATTTGCCCAAAAGTTGACAAGCTTAATCAATAAGGAAGAGCAGGCTGAACTTGATGATATGGCTCTTTCTGTTATTTCTGAAATTGTTTCAAATCATTCTGGTACTGAAATTACCGAACTGAGCAAAGACGGAAAACTTCCTGGGCTTGCTGCAAATCCTCCAGAAGCTGTTAATGTTCCAAAGGCAATGGTTCGGATTCCTCAGGGAAAATTTTGTCTTTTTACATATACTTATTCTGTTGATTCTCAAAATTACGTTCTTTGGGAAGCGATTTCCAGCAGTGTTGCAGAAGAGATGGTAAAGGCGCTTGGTGGTGGAACTGCTGCAAATGTTGACAATGCCGCAGTTTCTTCAGCCCAGAATACTCAAAATATGGGCATGGGAATGCAGCAGCCAATGGGCGCTATGCCTAATATGGGAATGGGTATGGGAATGCAGCAGCCAATGGGTGCAATGCCTAATATGGGAATGGGTATGGGAATGCAGCAGCCAATGGGACAAGTTGCCGGAATGAACACGCCGAATGTTCAGTCAATCCAGTTTCCGAATTTAATGGGCGGAGCCGCTTCTACTGAACAGGGAAATATCGGTCTTATCATGGATGTATTCATGGAAATGACCGTAGAACTTGGACGCACTAAAAAGCAGATAAAAGAAATTTTGGGGATGGGCGAAGGTACGATTATCGAGCTTGATAAACTTGCCGGTGAACCTGTTGATATTCTTGTAAACCATAAACCGATTGCAAAAGGCGAAGTTGTTGTAATCGATGAAAACTTTGGTGTGCGCGTAACAGAAATTCTCTCTCCAATGGAAAGAGTTTCGGATATTCGCTAAAATTGAGGGGCTGACTAAAAAGCCCCTTTTTTTAATCTGAAATTGCCTAAAAGCTGCAATTTAGGGATTTTACTTTTTGATTTTACTTTTTACAGTTTTGTTTTGGGATAAAGGGGATTATCCTGTATAGACAAAACTATTTAAAATGGGTGGAAAAATGAAAAAATCAATTATCTTTACTGCATTTTTTGCAGTCATTCTTTTTTTTGCGGGAAGTTTAAAAACTTTTGCGCAGGATAATTCTCAGGCTCAAAACACTCAGCAGACTCAGAATTTCAGCATAAATACAGATCCTTCTCAAATTCAGCTTAATTTGTCATCTTCTCAGCAGCAAAATGAAAGACAGCCCGGCTCAGGCTCGACATTGTGGCTTTTTATAAAAATGATTTTTGCTCTGGCGGTTGTCGTTGGAATCGCTTGGGGAATTTTTCATTTCCTTAAAAAAGGCATAAAAACAGAAAATGATAACGATCCTTTTTTGCGAAAAGTAAGCCATTTGACATTAAGCCCTGGAAAATCAGTTCAGGTAATAACTTTGCAGGACAATGCATTTTTAATCGGTGTAAGCGATGAAAAAATCAGCCTGATTGGAAAAATCGAGGACAAGGAACTTATTAATGCTATGAATCTTTATGCCGACAAAAACGAAAAGGTTTCAAAGCCACGCTCGTTCCGCGAAATTCTTGATATTTTTATGCCTGGCTCAAGCAAAGAACCTGAAAGCAGTATTTACGAAAATTCTTCGTCAAATTCTGCGGATGAGCTAAAAAAGCAGATGGAAAAATTTAATTCAGAAAATTCTTAATATATTTTTAAATTTATATAAAAAAGTAATAATGTAAGTGATAAGTGGAAAATTTATGAAAAACGCATTGCTGTATTTTAGAAAAAAATGGCTTTTTAAACTTTGTTTTTTGGGACTTCTTCTTTCGTTTTGTACTTTGCCGGTTGCTTCCCAGTCTTCTCAAAACAGGAATTTTCCGTCCGGTTCTGCACAGGGAACTACGCAGATGAATCAGTCTGTGCGCGGGCTTACTTTTCCAAATATCGACATAAACATCACTCAGCCGCGTACTGGAACTCAGATGGCTTTTAACCTTCAGCTTTTGCTCCTGCTTACGATTCTTTCGCTTGCTCCGAGCATTTTGATTCTGATGACATGTTTTTTGAGATTTTCCATTGTCCTTGATTTTATAAAGCGCGCTCTTTCGCTTCAGCAGGTTCCGCCGACTTCTGTTTTGAATGGAATTGCGCTTTTTATGACGCTTTTTGTAATGTGGCCTGTTTTCCAGAAGGTTTATACATCTTCTTTTAGGCCTTTGAGCGACGGCCAGCTGACAATTGAGCAGGCCTACCGCGAAGCAGAAAAACCGCTTAAAAATTTTATGTATTCGCAGATGTTTAACGATACTTCGTATATCCAGACATTTATGGGAATGGCAAAGCTTGATGCTCCAAAAACACTTGACGATGTTCCAATGTATGTTCTTGTTCCGTCTTATATTCTGCATGAGCTTACAGTCGCCTTCAAAATAGGAATTATTCTTTATATTCCGTTTATTGTAATCGACATGGTGGTTGCAAGTATTCTTATGAGTATGGGTATGATGATGTTGCCTCCTGTCCAGATTTCAATGCCTTTTAAGCTTATGCTTTTTGTTCTTGTCGACGGCTGGGGACTTTTGACTCAGCAGCTTTTTGTTTCTGTTTTGCAGCATTGATTTTGTTAACAGGAGTTGAAAATGAGTATTGGATTTTTAGTAGGTCTTGTTCGGAATGCGGTCTATCAGGTTTTTATTATGACATCTCCGATTTTGGGAGCGGCTCTTGTCATCGGTCTTATCGTTGCAATTTTTCAGGCTACGACATCGATTCAGGAACAGACTTTGACTTTCCTTCCTAAAATGCTTGTAATTCTTGCAATGCTCGCTCTTCTTGGTGGCTGGATGTTTGCTTCTTTGCGCGGATATACTTTAAATCTTTTTGATATGATTCCAAAATTGGCGCAATAAACGGAAAAATAAAATATGCTTGAGCAGATTGTGTGGCAGGCACCGTTTTTTTTACTTGTGGCAGTCAGGTGTTTTGCCTTGATTATGACAATGCCTCTCTTTTCTATGCGGACAATTTCTCGTGTTGCAAAGATTGCTCTGACTGGATATATGGCGTATTTAATTTTTCCTCATATTGATACAAAAGATTATCTTCCGTACATTGCAGAAAATGCCTCTTTTTCGATTGATTATATACTGATCCTTGTTGGAGAAGCTCTGATTGGCATAATTACTGGATTTTTTGTGAGCATAATTTTCAGCGCTTTTAGCGCGGCTGGACAGTTTTTTGCCTTTCAGATGGGATTTTCTGCTTCTGAAGTTTACGATGCCTTGAGTCAGGTTGAAAATCCCCTTATGGGCCAGTTTTTTAATTTAATAGCAATGCTGATTTTTTTGCAGGGGCATTGGGCGCAGATTCTTTTTGGAAAAGGCCTTGCCGCGAGTTTTGAAACGATGAATGCCATGAACATCGTAATGGCGGCTGGAAGGCAGGAGATAATTACCTTTTTGCTTTCGTCGCTCACAAGACTTTTTGCCTGCGCTTTTGTAATTGCTTTGCCGATTATGGGAATTCTTCTTCTTGTTTCTATTACGACAGGAATTTTAGGAAAAGCTGCTCCTCAGATGAACCTTCTTTCCGAAGGTTTTCCTGTTTTAATTTTGCTTTCGTTTTTTATAATTATGAGCCTTATGGGCAGTCTGTGTGATTATTTTATTTCGTCTTTTGCCAGCGGATTTTCTGTTTTGGAATCGCTTTTTGCGTTTTTTAGAGGTTCTGGAGGCCAGCAATGAGTTTTGATGAAATTGACCTTCAGTGGTTTGCCGCAGAAGATGAAGGCCGTACAGAGGATGCAACAGAAACTCGCTTAAGGCGTGAGCGTGAAGAAGGCCGTGTTGCAAAAAGCCAGGAGCTTACTAGCGCAATTGTAATGATTATGTGCGTTGTCGCGCTGATTGTTGCGGCTCCTCATTATCTGAGAATGTGCGAGCAAATTCTTGTTTATTATTTTACAAAATGCGCGAACGCTAAGATTGAATCTTCGCAGTTTTTTGTATTTTTTTTAGTGAATTTTGCAAAAATGGTTCTTCCTCTTGCTTTTTGCGGAGTTATTGCAGGAATTGCCGGAAACCTTATCCAAAACCGTGGTTTTATTTTTTCGCTAAAGCCTATTGAATTTAAGTTTTCAAACATAGTTCCGCGAATCGGCCAGTATTTAAAAAAAACTGTCTTTTCGCTTACAGGCGCAATGAATATCGTAAAATCTCTTGTAAAGATTACCGCTGTAATTATAACGGCTGTTGTCGTTATAAGAATGAATGTGGCTGATATTCTTGCACTTTTAAATACTAGTTCTATAAGAATGGCTTCTGGACTTATCGGAAAATGCGCGACTCAGATTCTTGCTTTCTGCTCGATAATTTTTCTTGCAATTTCGATTCCTGATTATTTTATGCAAAAACGTGAATTTTTGGAACGTTTAAAAATGACAAAGCAGGAAGTAAAGCAGGAATTTAAAGAAGAGGAAGGAGATCCGGAAGTTAAAGGAAAACTTCAGCAGGCCCAGCGTGAACTTTTGACCAGAAATCTGCCGAAGGCGGTCGCGGAAAGCGATGTCGTAATTACAAACCCGACTCATTATTCAGTCGCTTTAAAATATGATGCTGCAAAAACAGATCGCCCGATTGTCAATGCAAAAGGTGCGGATTTAACTGCAAAAAGAATACGCGATTTGGCTGACGAAAACGGAATTCCAAGGGTTGAAAACGTTCCTTTGGCGCGCGCACTCTATTCAAATGTTGAAGTTGGTGATATAATTCCTGATACATATATAAAAGCGATTTCAATCGTTTATGCACAGATAAATTATCTCAATAGGAAAAAGTAGCAAGTCAACCAGGGGTGGGGAGTGGCTAACCGTTTAAGCAATTTTTTTAAACAGACAAAAATTTCAAATTCTTTTATCGCATTTGCCGGCGTTCTCATCGTTTTTATGCTGTTAATGCCTGTAAGCGGAGCGGTTCTCGATTTTTTGATGATTGTAAACATTGCGATTTCCATAATCATCTTTCTTGTCGTTTTGTATACCCCGAAGTCTTCAAGATTGTCGTCTTTTCCTCGTGTCGTTCTTTTTGTGACAGTTTTTGGTCTTGCACTCAATGTCTGTTCAACCCGTTATATTCTCACTCACGGATATGTCGGCTTTAAATCTTTTGACGGAGCGATGATAAAATCTTTCGCAAACGTTGTGGCAAAAGGTCAGCCGGTTATCGGGTTTATAATATTTTTAATCATCATCATTATTCAGGTTGTTGTAATTACAAAGGGCGCCGGGCGTGTTTCTGAAGTTCAGGCTCGTTTTGCCCTGGATTCCATGAACTCAAAAATGTTTGCTGTTGATTCTGAATTGAATTCCGGTTCAATTACGGATGAACAGGCAAGACAGAAAAAAGCGGATATTCAGCGTGAATGCGACTTTTATTCTGCAATGGACGGTTCTTCAAAGTTTGTAAGCGGAAACGTAAAGGCTGGAATTTTTATTACGCTGATAAACCTGGTTGGCGGTGTTCTTTATGCAATGATAAAACAGGGGATGGATTTTAGTTCAGCTATTGCAACTTTTCCCCAGCTTACTATTGGCGACGGTCTTTTGAGCCAGCTTCCGTCTCTTTTGATTTCTGTTGCGACTGGTATTCTTGTAACCGGTGGTAATTCTGACGAAGTTTTAGGCGAAGAAATTAAAAAGCAGTTTAATATAAGCAGTTCTGTCTATATGATTTCAGGCGGAATTCTTGCTGTAATGGCTATTATTTTTCACACAACGCCTCTTCTTGTCGTTATTCTTATCGGTATGGGCGCCTTGCTTATCTTTTTTGGCTATAAAATGCAAAAGCAGGAAAAGCTTTCTTTTGCAAAAAAACTGGAGGAAGAAGCGGCTAAAAAAGCAGGCTCTCAATCTTCTCAAAAATCTGAAGAGCTTAGTCCGGTTGTTCCTCTCGATCCTCTTTGTCTTGAGCTGGGAGTCGCCTTGCTTGATTTGGTTAATAAAGAAAAAGGCGCAGAGCTTCTTGAGAGAATTACGAGAATCCGCCGCGAAGCCGCAATTGACCTTGGTCTCGTAGTTCCTAGAATAAGAATCATCGATAACCTTACGCTCGATCCACAGGAATACAGTTTTAAAATCCGCGGGATTGAAGCTGGCCGGGGAAAATTAAAGATCGGATACTACATGTGCCTTAATACTGGTTCTGTAATCGAAGAAATTAAAGGCGAACCTACAAAAGATCCAACTTTTGGAATACCGGCAATATGGATTGGTGAAGATCGCCGTCTGGAAGCCGAAAGAAACGGTTATTCGGTAATCGATCCTCCTATGATAATTGCAACTCACATGACTGAGATTATCCGCTCTCATGCTGCAGAAATATTGGGAAGACAGGAAGTAAGCGCGATAATTGCAAAAATAAAAGAAACTAATCCTGTTGTAGTTGAAGAAGTTATGGATACATATAAGTATACTTATGGCGAGATCGAAAAAATTCTTCAGGGGCTTCTTCGGGAACGGGTATCTATTCGCAATATTGTTTCAATTTTGGAAACGCTTGCAAACTACGGAAACATGCCGCACAATCCGTTTTTTTTGATTGGAAAAGTTCGTGAGGCGCTTGGACTTCAGATTTGTCTTCAGTATGTAGATCCTAATGATGAGCAGAAAAAGCTCAGCGTCATTCAATTGAGCCAGGGATGGGCACAAAAAATTATAGAGCATATAGTTTCGCAGAATGACGGTTCTGCGCCTGTAGTTGCGTTTGATCCGGTTGATTCAAGAAATTTCAAAAATGCGGTCAGTTCAAATATAATACCTTTACGGGACAGAAATATTTTGCCTATAATTCTTGCGCCAACTCCCGATGTCAGACAGCTTGTTTATCAACTGATTGAAAGAGATTTTCCGGGAACCGTAGCAGTTCTTTCTGTAGACGAAGTTCTTGCGGCTGGAAATTCAGTAAATCTTGAAATTTTGGGAGAAATAAGTGAATAGCAGTGAATACACACCGACGACTTTGACAATGACTGGAAAATCTGTCGATGAAATAAGAAATAGTCTTTGGCAGGAATACGGAAACAACTATCGGATTATTGACCAGCAGACAGTCCTTCAGGGCGGATTCCTTGGCTTTTTTCAGAAAAGCCGCATAAAAGTTTCTTTTGTCGTAAAAGACAGGGGACATTCTGAGCAGGAGGATTTTTCGGCGGCAAAAGAAAGCATTATAAAAAATTCAAAAGTTGATTATTCAAAACTTGTTGTAAAGCAATATAACGAGCTTACAGACATGATGGCACAGATGAATAGTCAGATTGAAGATTTGAAAATCACTTCTGTCGAAAAAAAACATCCGTCAATCGTAAAGATTGAAAAACTTCTCGAGGACAATGAATTTACTCATGCATTTATAAATATGATTTCTTCTAAGTTAAAAAATGAATCGACTCTTGAAGATTTAAATGATTTTGAGCAAATTCAGGAAAAAGTAGTCGGCTGGATCGGTCAGTCGATAAAAGTTGCTCCAGAAGTTTATTACAAAATTCCTCATATAATTGTCCTTATCGGACCGACTGGTCTTGGAAAAACAACGACAATCAGCAAAATGGCGGCAAAACTTATTCTTGATGCAAAAAAGAAAGGCGAGCCATTGCCTAACGTGCGCCTTATTACGATTGACCATACTCGTGTTGGTGCAGAAGCGCAACTCCGCAAATTTGGGGAACTTATGCATGTTCGCGTTGACAAGGCGGAGTCTCCTGTTGATTTAAATGATATAATTCAAGAATGTAAGGACAGCGCGGACTATATTTTTATTGATACTTCAGGATTTAGCCCGAACGACTACGACAATATTGCAAAAATGAGAAATATTTTAAATCTTCAGGGATTTTCTCTGGATACTTATCTGGTTGTTGCGGCTTCGACAAAGGCGCGGGATTTAAAGAAAACAATTGAAAATTTTTCACTTTTTAATTTCAATTCAGTTATAATCACAAAATGTGACGAAACGACTTCTTATGGAAATGTCCTGAGCGTTTTGTACGAACTAAACAAGACTATTTCTTATATAACAGACGGACAAAAAGTTCCAAATGACATAAAAAAAGCTTCTGTCAGAGAGTTTTTATACAGACTTTCAGATTTTACGGTTAGTAAAGTTTATATTGATGACATGTTTCCGGAGGATGAATAATTATGGAAGACCAGGCTGAAGAATTGCGTGAATTGATGGGAAACACGCTTTCATCAACACAGAAAAAAAATGAGGCATCATCTCACAAAACCCGAATTATTGCCATTACAAGCGGAAAAGGCGGTGTTGGAAAAACAAATATGGCGGTCAATATGGCGATTGCTTATGCCCAGCTTGGAAAGAAGGTTATCCTTATTGACGGTGACCTTGGAATGGCAAATGTAAACGTTCTTTTGAATGTTGTTCCTCAGTATAACCTTATGCAGGTTATAAACCGTCAGAAGACAATGTCGGAAATAATTCTCGATACGGAAGTTGGAATTAAATTTATTGCCGGAGCAAACGGTTTTTCAAAAATTGCAAATCTTTCTGTTGAAGAGCTTGACTATTTTGCAAAGCAATTTGCTCAGCTTGGAAATGCGGATATCATCATAATCGATACTGGAGCTGGAATCGCTAACAACGTTTTGCAGTTTGTTGCCGCGGCAGACGAAGTTTATGTTGTCACAACTCCTGAACCTACGGCAATCACAGACGCTTACGGAATGATAAAAATTATCACTACGGAACTTGGCGAAAGAAATATAAATATAAAGCTTTTGGTAAATAGAGTCCACTCTGCAGAAGAAGGTAAGAAAATTTCTGACAGAATAATTACAATTGTCGGACAGTTTTTAAATTACAAGGTTGATTACATAGGCTTTGTTTATGATGATTCTGTTGTTTCTGCGTCTGTAATCCGCCAAAAACCGTTTATGATTATAAATCCAACTTCAAAACCGGCTCAGTGCATAAAACATATTGTTGGCCGCATTGAAAAAACTGATCTTGGTACAAGCGACGGCGTATCGAGTTTTCTTAAGAAATTTCTCAGAAAAAAATAAAGCCGGTAATTTGATGAAAAAAAATGCTTACAAAAATTAACAAAAAGTTTAAAAACTTGACCTTGTGCAAATTTTGTCTTAATCTTTTATAAGGGAGGAAGTAATGATGAACAAAAAAATCATCGGTTTTGCAGCCGTTTGCGGTTTTGTTTTGTCATTTCTTACTGGAATGATTGCAAAAAATCCAGTTCTGGCTATTTTGCTTAGGTCGCTGATTTTTGCAGCTGTTTTTTCGGTTCTTTCATTTTCAATTTCCTTCCTTTTTTCCAAATTTTTGGCAAATGATTCAAAGGGCGTCTCTCTTGAAACTGATTCTTCTCAAAATTCGCCGCAGTCCAAGCAACAGAAATCCGGTGACAATGTAAATATCGTTATTACGGATGACGGGCTTGAAGATGATGAATCCAGTCCAAAATTTTTTGTAGAAAATAACCGCCCTGGTCTTTCAGGAAAAGATTCAAAAAATTTTCAGACGGAAGAAAAATCTTTGACAGAAGAAAAGTCTTCTTCGGAAACAAAAAATTCTGTTTCCGGAACAAAAAAAGAAGGCGAAAGTAAAAAGGCCGAATTTATTTCTGCCGGACGTGAAAATCTCGGAAAAGCCAATTCTGATTTGCAAAATTCATCGGAAAACTCAATTTTAAAAAAAGATGTTCCTTCTAATGCAGGCGATTCTGAAAATAAGATAAACGCATTTGCCGATGGCTCTTCGATTGAAAATATTGATGAATTGCCGGAAATTGAGGATTTGTCAGATGACGTGAAAAATAATTCATCTGGTGATATAATAAATGACAGTGATTTTGCTTCTTCTGGCGGAAACGGTTTTGCCGGAGCTGTTTTTTCTGGCGGAACAGAAAGCGTTTCACAAAATGCAGATGTAATGGCGCAGGCTGTTCGGACTCTGCTTGAAAAAGATAAATAAATAGAAAAAGAGACAGGAAGCTATGGGTACAGAGCAGACGTTGATAATCAACAGCAGCGACGAAGATAAACTTTGGGCTGAGTATAAAAAAACAAAATCTTCTCAACTACGCGACAGGCTGATTAGGCAGTATATGCCGTTGGTAAAATATGTCGCTGGAAAAGTTTCTGTAGGTCTTCCTGCAAGCATGGAATTTGATGACCTTGTTGGCTTTGGTCAGTTTGGACTTCTTGATGCAATCAGTAAATATGATTTAGAAAAGGGTGTAAAATTTAAAACTTATGCCGTCACTAGAATCCGTGGCGCAATTTTTGATGAAATGCGTCAGCTTGACTGGGTTCCACGCTCTGTACGTCAAAAATCCCGTGAAATTGAAGATACAATCAGCGAGCTTGAGTCAAAGCTTGGCCGTACTGCGACTGATGCAGAAATTGCACAGCAGCTGAATCTTTCTGAGGACGAATATCATCAGACTATAATGAAAGTCAGCGCGTCAAGCATTGTTTCCTTAAATGATGTTTGGAGTTCTGGAGACGACAGCGATCATCTTTCAATTGGAGATACTATCGAGTCTCCTGCAAGCCTGAATCCAGATGTTCAAGTTGAACGCGAGGAAATTAGAAAAGTTATTGTGCAGGCTATAAACGAACTTCCAGAAAAAGAAAAAATGGTAATAGTTCTTTACTACCATGAAGATTTGACTTTTAAAGAAATTGGACAGGTGCTTGAGGTAAGCGAATCGAGAATTTCTCAGTTGCATACAAAGGCAAATTTGCGTTTAAAGGCGAAATTGACGAATTTTCGTAAGGGAATCATCTAGTTTAAGGTCTTGAAATTTATGGTTACACTTGAAAAAATCCGATTAGACCTTGCAGAGCTTCAAAAAAAAGACCAAAGCGTAAAAAGCGTAGAAGTTCGCGCTGATACTCTTGATGAAGCGCTCGCAGATGCAGCTGTTCAGCTGAACACAAAAATTGCGAATCTTGAATATGAAGTAAAAGAAAAAGGATTTGATGGATTTTTTGGAATTGCAAAACGACCTTGGTTTATAACCGTTTATCAAAATGCTGAAGCGGTATCAAAAAGTGAAAGAAGCAAGGATTTTAAGAATTCCGGCTTTATGGACATGGACGAAGAGATTCAGAATTTTGATAAAGACGGAGAGTATTTTGTTCATCGGTTTGGAACAGAGATTTGTCTGAAAGTAAATCTTCCTGTCGGAGACGGAAAAAACATCAATCTTTCAGATGTCATAAACGATATAAAACGCTCTGATACTGTAGATTTTGATGAAAAAATCGTAAAAAAATATACAGAAGATGGAACAGGTGGAATTTACGAGCCTGTCGGCCATTATTCAAGAAATCCTGCTGGAGATGCAATTTACGTTATTGATATTACAAAAGACGAATTAAAGGCAACTTGTACGATTACGCCTCCGGCTTTGGGCGGAGCTGATGTCAGCGAAGAGCAGATAAAAACCGCATTAAAAGGGCAGGGCGTTGTTGCCGGAATTTCCGATGAGAAGATCTCCGCTCTTGTTGACAGGCCAACTTACAATGTTCCTGTTGTCGTTGCGGAAGCTGTCTTGCCAGTTGACGGACGCGATGCATATATTGCCTACAACTTTGAAACGGACCGTTCAAAAATTCGGGCAAAAGAGGCTGCAAACGGTCAAGTTGATTTTAAGGAGCTCAACCTTATTCAAAATGTTGTCGAAGGACAGCCACTTGCGCAAAAAATGCTTCCTGAGCGTGGAAAAGCTGGAAAGACACTTTACGGCCGCTATCTTGAAGCAAAAAACGGAAAAGATATCAATCTTCCGCTTGGAAAAAATGTTACATTGGATTCAGATGGAAGAACAATTCTTGCAGCCTGCAATGGGCAAGTTTTGCTTATTAACGATAAAATTAACGTCGAACCGATTATGGAAATCGATGGTGTAAACATCAAGTCTGGAAACGTAACTTTCCTTGGAACTGTAATTGTAAACGGAAATATCGAAGACGGTTATAACGTAAAGGCAAGTGGAAATATCGAAGTAAACGGTGCTGTAGGAGCAAGCAGGCTTGAAAGTGACGGCGATATTATTGTAAGCCAAGGAATTGTTGGTAGAGATGAATGTGAAATTTTGTGCGGTGGTTCGCTTTGGGCAAAATTTGTACAGAATTCAAAAGTTCAGGTTGAAGAAAACGTAATTGTTCAGGATTCGTTGATGAACTGCGAAGTTTCTGCTCAGCATAGAATTATTCTGCAAGGAAAGCGCGCCCAGATTACAGGTGGACATCTTTTCGCAACAGAAACAGTTCTTGCAAAAAATATCGGTTCCGCGGGCGGCGGTACAGAAACTGTAATCGAAGTCGGAATCGATCCTCGTGCAAAACATCGTCTTGAAGACTTGCGCGAAATGCAGGAAAAAACTGTAAAAGAAATTGATGAGCTGGAATTGAACATTCAAACACTGGAAAATACAAAAAAAGTCCGCAGAATTTTGCCAGCTGAAAAAGAAGAGAGCTTGAAGAGTTATAAACTTCGCAAAAATGAACTTGCTAACGAAAACGATGAATTCAACAAAGAAATCGAAACGATTTTGGCGCACCTTCGCGAATTGAAAAACATTGGAAAAGTTTATGCTTCTGGAACTGTCTATGCCGGAGTAAAAATTTTTGTCCGTGACGAAAAAGATGAAGTTCGTGCAAACGTAAAAAGCGTAGTTTTTTATTACGATGAAGGATTTGTACGGCGCGGAAAATACGAAAAGCCAGATTTTTCAGATATAAAGGGGCCTGAAGGCTATTCAAACGGATAAAAAATTTACAGAGCCTTTATTATTTTTTTGAAAATTATACGGATTCAAACATTTTACAGGAATTTCGCTCGGCTTGAAATTAGAATGTTCCTTCGTTAAAATTATTTTATTATGATTAAAAGAAATACAGGTTTTTCAAATCTTACAGCAGGCTATCTTTTTCCAGAGGTAGCTCGTCGTCGCCGTGAATACGCGGCTGGTCATCCAGATGCTAGAATTATCAGCCTTGGAATAGGAAATACAACAGAGCCTCTTTCTCCGCATATTGCAAAGGCAATGTCAGATTATGCTCTTGCTCTTTCAACTCCTGAAGGATATTCCGGTTATGGAGATGAGCAGGGAAATTCAGCCCTTCGCTCAAAAATTGCGGAAGTTTTTTATCCAAAAATGGCAGATGCAAACGAAATTTTTATTTCTGACGGTGCAAAATGTGATATTGCGCGCATTCAGACTTTGTTTGGCTCAAAAGTAAAAGTTGCCGTCCAAGACCCTGCTTATCCTGTTTATGTTGACGGTTCTGTTGTCGCTGGTGCTGCCGGAAAAAATAACGGAAACGGTTACGAAGGAATTTCTTATCTTCCATGCACGCCGGAAAACGATTTTTTTCCTGATCTTTCAAAAATTGAAAAAAATACTCTGATTTATTTTTGTTCTCCAAATAATCCGACTGGCGCTACTGCAACAAAAGAGCAGCTTAAAAAACTTGTTGATTTTGCGAACGAAAACGGATGCATTGTCATTTACGATGCCGCATATTTTGCTTTTATCCGCGATAAAAATCTTCCAAAAACAATTTACGAAATTCCTGGCGCAAAAACTTGTGCGATTGAAGTAAATTCTTTTTCAAAACCTGCTGGTTTTACAGGAGTTCGCCTCGGCTGGTCTGTTGTTCCAAACGAATTGAAATTTGAAGACGGTTCAAGCGTGAACAGGGACTGGAACCGCGTAATGACAACTCTTTTTAACGGCGCTTCAAATATTGCTCAGGCTGGTGGTCTTGCCGCTCTCGACGAACAGGGCTTGAAAGATATGACCGCACAGGTTGACTATTATCTGGAGAACGGACATCTTATAAAAAACGTTCTTGAAGGAGAAAATTTTAAATCTGCAGGCGTTGTCGCTTATTTTACAGGAAACGGTCCTTATGTCTGGGCAAAATTTCCTGGAAAAGCAAGCTGGGATATTTTTGATAAAATTTTGGATGAGTGCCATGTTGTGACGACTCCAGGCTCTGGTTTTGGACCTGCCGGAGAAAGTTTTATAAGGTTTAGCTCTTTTGGACATCGCGCGGATATTGAAGAAGCCTGCAAGAGACTTTCGCTTTTGAAACTTTAAAATAAAGGCTTTAAAGCTAAAAATGCACCACTAAAATTGAACGGATAAAGTTCAGTTTTTGATGGTGCTTTTTTTTATAAAGCTTGTTTTTTAGAAATAAGATTTATAACCTAGTGTAAAGTTTATGTTTTGTTTCCATTTTCCTGCCGGAAACTCGCTTAATTTTGCCTGGAACATGAGGCTTAAATCTCCGGAGAGAACAGGAATTACAATGTAAGGACTTGTTTTTACAGAACAGGTATCTTTGTAAAAATCTTTTAGGTTTGGCAAGTCTTTTAAATATCGTTCTTCGTAGCTAAACGACGTGCTGAATCCGAACTTTATGTTTTTGTTGCGGATGAAAAAGTTTTCTGTAAAAATATTTACGTT
Source organism: Treponema sp. UBA785 (assembly GCF_002297065.1). Lineage (NCBI taxonomy): Bacteria > Pseudomonadati > Spirochaetota > Spirochaetia > Treponematales > Treponemataceae > Treponema > Treponema sp. UBA785. The sequence goes on from NZ_DBJD01000090.1 coordinate 46,545, forward strand.
GAAGCCCAAATTCCCGTCTGCAAATTCTATTTTTTCGTTTTGATTGTCAGGAATATTGAAGAAAGAAATGTGCATCTGCGAATTTTTTAAATGAAACCGCGGTTCAACCAGTAAAAAAAGCTGTTCGTCAGAAATTTCAATCTTTGCATTGCTTTTTTTTACAGGAAGCGAAGAAAATCCTGCCTGAAGGAAAAGAGAGGTTGTGTAGTAATTTCCGATAAGAAGATTCATTCCAGAATGAAGGTAAATTTCATCGACAAGAAGAATCACATCGTCATCGTTTTTGTCTTTATTTTTTGAAGGAAAACCAATTCCTCCCAAAAAGTCCAGGGTGAGGTATTTGCGTGTCGTTGCAAAACGAAAATCGAGATTGAATTGTCTTAAATCGTCCGGATTATCATTGTTTTTGTAAAAATATCCGGCAAAAGCTATTGGACTTGAGTTCAGCCGGATTGAATACGAAAGTCCGAAACCGTTTATTGAATATGGGGAAACGCATTTGTTGCCGTAAAAACTGTCTGTAATAAAACTGTTGATTGGTGAAATTCCAAATTGCTGCGATAAAAACTGATTTGCGCCTAGAGGAGTGTAAGTTCCCTTAAAAATGCTGAAAAACTGGGTTGCTCCCAAAAAATTTTTTATGTATGTAAGCGAAAGCTCATCAAAGCAAAAGACAGCCTGAGTATCTTCAGTCAGTTTTGTGTCGATTACGTCATCTGTCGAAATGCTCATTTCTGTATTGAAAAATAAATTTTCTGAAAAATTGAACTGCCCTTGAAAAAATCCTGTCAAATTCATTATCGGATCGAAAAATTCGGAATTTTCCTTTGATTTTAAGTCGCCTTTCAAACCTCCGTAACCGTTGAATGAAGCGGCAGCAGAGAGCGTTGTCAATGTAAAAATAAATGCGGCAGCAGTCGAAGACAGTTTTTTTATCATTTTCATAGCTTTTTCCCCGTCAGTTATAATCGTACCTTTTTATATCGGCATAAAAAAGTCTGAACTTTAATAAAAATCGAAAATTATCCTCAGGAAAGTATGAAACTTTATTCATTCTTTTACTCTTTGTTTTTAAAAAACATCTTGTTAATAAAATTTTATTGCTTGACTTTGAGATGTTAAAGGTTAAAATATTAGATATGAGTGATTTTCTTGACGCTAACAACGAAGAACTGTTAAAAGATTATTTTTCTGAAGCTGAACTAATGGTTGACAATCTTGAGAGCAATATTCTTGCAATTGAGAATGATCCAACAAACCATGATGCTATAGATGAAATTTTCCGTGCAGCACATACGTTAAAAGGTAATTCTGCGACAGTTGAATTTACAGAAATTTCTACATTTGCTCACAAAATGGAAGATCTTCTTGATGAAGTTCGTTCAGACCGTGTAAAAGTTTCCGAAGATGTTGTAGATACTCTTCTAAATTCTCTTGATATTATAAAAGCTATGCTTGAAGCTCGCCAAAATGGTTCTGTTTATGCCGAAAGTGTAGAAGAAATTTCAAATAAAATAAAATCATTGATTCCTGAAAAGGCTGGAAAAGGTAAAAAGTCGTCATCAGTTTCAAAACCTGGACCAGAGACTGTTCAGAGTGTTCCAGCGGCATCGGCTTCTGCTTCAGAAACTGTTGACATGTCAGAATTTGAGTTGCTTGAACTCAAACAGAGTTGCCAGCCGGGTCAAAAGCTTTGGTCGATAAGTGTTGTTTTCGATGAAAATAATCCTATGAATAGCGTAGGAGGAATTCAAGTTTTTGCAGCATTAAAAGCCTGTGGCACTGTTTTAAAGACCGTTCCTGATTTTGAAGCGCTTTATGAAGATGAATTTCATAAAGACGTTGTTTATTACGTTGCTTCTTCAAATTCTCAGGAGCAGCTCGAAGATGTAGCTTTTCTCGATGATGTAACTTTGAGCGTTGATGCCCAGTGTCTTGAAAATGCAGTTGCAAAAGAGTCTTATGTGCAGCCCGAACAAAAAGAAGAAAAAAATGCTCAAATTCAGCCTATGGCAGAAACTCCTAAACAAGAAGAAGTAAAGGTTTCTGCAGAGCAGAAGACAGAAAATGCTCCTGTTCAGCCATCAAAGACAGTTTCTTCGACAAAAACGGCTTCTGCTTCAGGACATGCTCAGCAAAGTTCAATTTTGCGTGTTGATTCTAAACGCATCGATACTTTAATGAACCTTGTTTCTGAAACCGTAATTACAAAGGCTTCGTTTAACCAGAGCGCGCAACAACAGTCGGATATGCTTGTTCAGTTTCAGGCTCTTGATTCTGCATTTAGAGAAAAAATCCGTAAGATGTTTGAACAGCTTCCGCAGTATTTGGAAGAAATTCAAAACGGAGTTTCTGTAAAAGACATAAGAAATAATATTATGCAGGAATATGGTGAGATTCCTGAATATTTTGCTTCGTTTGAAGCTAAGTTTAAGGATTTAAATACAAAGTTCCATTCTGCAACCCAAAATCTTGGGCG
>NZ_DBJD01000090.1:49152-55369 GCF_002297065.1 Treponema sp. UBA785
CCTCGGGTTGTCCGTGATTTGCAGAAAGATCTCGGTAAAAAGGTAAACCTTCAGATTGAAGGTGAAGAAACGGAGTTGGACAAGACTGTTATTGACGATCTTATGGATCCTATCATGCACTGTGTTCGTAATTCTGTTGACCACGGAATCGAATCTCCTGAAGAACGCAAGGCTTTAGGTAAGAGCGAAACAGGTACTGTTCTGTTAAAAGCTGCAAACGAAGGAAACATGATTATCATCGATATTGTTGATGACGGTAACGGAATTGATGCGGAAAAAGTGCGGAAAAAGGCCGTAGAAAAAGGACTTATTCATCCAAATAAAGTCCTTTCGGAACAGGAAGCTGCAAATCTTATATTTTTACCAGGTTTTTCAACAGCAGACAAAATTACAAATGTTTCTGGTCGTGGCGTAGGTCTCGATGTCGTAAAGACAATGATTGATAAATTGAACGGAACTGTAAACGTAACAACAGAAAAAGGCCGTGGTTCTAAATTCTCAATTAGGCTTCCGCTTACTCTTGCAATTATTCAAGGTCTTCTTGTGCGCGTTGGAAGAGAAGTTTATTCAATTCCTATTGCGTCTGTAATTGAAAGCCATCGCATTAGACGTGGCGAAATCAATACAATTGACAATTATGAAGTTTTGAATGTCCGCAACGAAGTAATTTCTGTTCTTCGTCTTAGCAGGCTGTTTAACATCCGCAATACCGAAGATGGTGAGTATTGTTTTGTTGTAATTGTTGGCACGCAAGATAAAAAAATCGGTATTATGGTCGATGCCTTGATTGGAGAAGAAGATGTGGTTATAAAACCTTTGCGTGATCAGTTTACGCAGTCTCCAGGAATTGCAGGCGCTTCTATTCTTGGTGACGGCTCTGTTTCGCTTATTATTGATGTAAGCCAGCTTCTTGAGCTTGGAGTGCGTCAGGAAATTGAAGCTCGCTCTGAATATGGGACTATTGACTAAGGCAAAAGAGGTTTATCATGGCTAACGAAAATATTCAGAATCAGACAGAAACTAAAAATATCAATACAGCTCTTGCACAAAATCTTGGTGCTTATGCTAGTATTGTTCCTGATGCGGAACGGGAATCTGCAGAAAGAAAAGAAAAACTTGCTCAGATTGACTATAAAATGGTAACTTTTTCTCTCGCTGGAAAAGACTATGCAATTGATATTATGAAAATAAAGGAAATTGCAAAGGCCGGACGTTTTACTTATGTTCCGAATACATTGCCATTTGTTCTTGGAGTTTACAATCTTCGTGGAGATATTATTCCTATTGTCGATTTGAGGCTTTTTTTCAATATCGAAGTTCCAGAAAGAAAAGAAGATTCCTTGGAAAATATGCTTATCTGTTCGATTGGCGAGCAGACATTCGGAATTGTCGTAGATGTAATTGACAAAGTCGTTGGAATTCAAAAAGCAACAATTCAGCCGCCTCATCCACTTTTTGGCGATATAAACATAAAATATATTCAGGGAGTTGTTGAAGTAAACAACAGGCTTTATATTCTTCTTGATATAGAAAGAATTTTTGGTTCTAAGACAGAAGCTCAGGCGATTGAAGAAGAAAATGTTCGTATGAATATGGCACACAATGCAAAAGTTGCCGTAAAATCTTCTTTAGAAAAAGAATTTGTAAATTCTGAAAATCAAAAAACTTCTGTTTCTGCGGCTGAAACTAAGGTTGAAAAGCATCCTGGCGATGAGCTTAAGTTTATTACAGAATCTTTGGCGCAGATGAGAAAATTTACGGTTTCTGCTGTAAATGAACCTTGGCTTAAAGCTCGTTTTGATGCGTGGCAGAAAGAGCGTTCTCAGGATAAAATTCAACTTTCTTCAGCGGAAGATGCAGATGCTTTCTTAAAAAATTTTTATTCTCCTTGTTCAGGTGCTTGGTGGACAAAAGAATATGCTGATTCAATTTTTAAGATTTTGCCGGACAATGCCGCAAAACAGATTACTGTCTGGAATCCTGGCTGTGGAAAAGGAATGGAAACTTATTCACTTGCTTGTATTTTGAAAAAGCGTTATCCAGAAGCTAAGATTAGAATTTATGCGCATGACATTGATTTGCTCAATGTTTCAAATGCTCCGTTAATCAGCGTTCCTGCCGAAATTGCAAATGGCTGGTATGCTCCTTATCTTACGAACAAGGCTAATTCTGATTTTACTTTTACAACTGACATAAAAAATAGTATTATGTTTGAGTATCATGACTGTGCAAATACAAACTCTTTGCCTGTATGTGATATTATATTTGCAAGGGATTTGATTTCATTCTTGCCTTTGGCTTCTCAAAAAGTTCTCGAAACTGATTTTGATGAAAAACTTAAGGGCAATGGAATTATCATTCTTGGTCAAAACGAAACTCTGGAGGGAGAGGGCAAGTGGCTTGCTCATAAAGACGGAACTGTAACCTTTTTTACAAAATAAATAAAAATTGGGAGAATTTTATGAGAGTAGAATATATCAACCCATTCGTTGAAACTTCATTTCAGATTTTAAAAGAAGTTCTTGGTGGTGCGGATGTAAAACGCGGTGATTTGTATTTGAAATCGACCGCAATGCCAGTTATGGGAGTTGCCGCTTTGGTCGGCCTTGCTGGTGATGTTGAAGGACGTGTTCTGTTTGATATGTCTTACGAAACAGCATTGAACATTGCTTCAAAAATGAACGGAGAAACACTTGCTACTTTTGATGATTTGGCAAAGGCTACAATCAGCGAACTTGCAAACCTTATTACTGCGCAGGCAGTAACAAAACTTCATGAATTGGGATTTAAGTTCGACTTGACTCCTCCGGCGCTTTTTGCTGGAGAAAAAATGGAAATTGCTGCATTGGGTGGACAGACAGACAGTGTTGAAGCGCTGATTGTTCCTCTTATTACAGAATGTGGCAAAGTAGAAATTAACGTTGCGATTCGCGAACGTATGTAGAATTGAGGAGGCAGCAACATGAAAACTAAACAGGATTTCCCATCAATCAATGAGCGTCCGCCAGAAGGCGTAAGAGTTGACGGTACAAAAATTCGTGTGCTTATCGTTGACGACTCAATCTTCGTTGCAAAACAGCTAGGACAGATTCTTACTTCCGAGGGTTATGAAATCGTAGCTACGGCTGTTGATGGAAAAGACGGTGTTGATAAGTATAAGGAACTTTGTCCGAACGTGGATCTCGTTACAATGGATATTACAATGCCACGTATGGACGGTATTACAGCCTTGGAACAGATTATGGCTTTTGATAAAAACGCAAAGGTTGTAATGGTTTCTGCTCTTGGAAAAGAAGAGCTTGTAAAAAAATCTCTTTTGCTTGGAGCGAAAAACTATATTGTAAAGCCTCTTGACCGTAAAAAGGTTCTTGAGCGTATCGGTGCAGCTGTAAAGTAAGCGCACTTGATTTGTGTCAAATGTGTTGAAAAACTTAAAAAACCTGGTTCTTGAAGAATCAGGTTTTTTTTTGCATAATAGCACCTATGGCAGATAAAAAAAAGATTTCGATTCTAGATTCGACTTTGCGTGATGGCTCGCAGGGAGAAGGTATAAGTTATTCAGTTCAAGATAAGATAAATATTGTCATGGCTTTGGATGAGCTCGGAGTAACTTTTATTGAAGCCGGAAATCCCGGAAGCAATCCTAAAGACATGGAGTTCTTTATAGAAGCAAAAAAATTGCAGCTTAAAAATTCTAAAATCGTTGCTTTTGGTTCTACAAGGCGGAGGGATTTGGCTTGTGCAGAAGATGTTAATTTGCAGAGTCTTTTATCTGCTGATACGGAATATGTCTGCATTTTTGGAAAAACTTGGGATTTCCAGGTGACGGATATTCTTCATGCAACTCTTGATGAAAATATAGAGATGATTCGGGATACGGTGGAGTATTTAAAATCAAAAGGCAAGAAAGTGATTTTTGATGCTGAGCATTTTTTTACTGGATACAAGGCAAATTCAGAATACGCATTAAAATCACTTGAAGCTGCTGTAGAAGGCGGAGCTGTTTGTCTTTCCCTCTGCGAAACAAAAGGCGGCGCAATGCCGTCAGAATGTAGAGGTGCTGTTGAAGCTGTCGTAAGTCGTTTTGGCTCAAAGATTGAAGTTGGAATTCATACTCACAATGACTGCGGACTTGCTGTTGCAAATTCTTTGATTGCCGTTGAAGCTGGCGCTTCTCATGTTCAGGGCGTTCTTCTTGGATTTGGAGAGCGGGCTGGCAATGCAAATCTTTCTACGATTATTGCTGATTTGCAGTTAAAACTTGGATTTGAATGTGTTCCTCAAAAAAATATGAAGCTTTTGACTCCAATTTGTAAGAGAATTGCAGAAATTACAAATATTGCTCTTGAACCGGGAATGCCTTTTGTAGGTTCGAGCGCTTTTGCCCATAAAGCAGGAATGCATATTGACGCAGTTATAAAGAATCCTTTTGCATACGAACATATTGAACCAGAAACTGTCGGAAACGAAAGAGTTTTCTTGATGAGTGAAGTTGCTGGAAAAAGCATGATTGTTGAAAAAGTGCAGAAATTTGACAAATCGCTTACAAAAAATAGTCCTGTCGTTGCCGAAATCGTAAAACGTGTAAAAGAACTTGAGCATGAAGGCTATCAGTTTGAAGGCGCCGATGCAAGTTTTGAAATCCTTGTGCGAAAAACTATGGGAAAATATCAGCCGTTCTTTAATCTTCATTATTATAAAACAAGCGGTGAATTTCCGAGATTTTCTGATGACCAAAGCGCATTTGCTCAGGTAAAACTTGATGTTGAAGGTACTGCTGTAATTACTGCCGGAGAAGGCGACGGTCCTGTAAATGCAATGGATACTGCTTTGCGAAAAGCCTTGGTTCAATTTTATCCAGCTGTAGCAAAAATTCACCTTACAGACTATAAGGTCCGTGTACTTGATGGAAAAGAAGCGACTGCAAGCGCTGTCCGTGTTCTTATTGAATCTAGCGACGGAGAAAATTCATGGAGCACAATGGGAGTTGCAAGCGACGTAATTGAAGCTTCTTATATTGCTCTTGTAGATTCGTTTGAATATAAGCTTATAAAAGATTTGGAACGAAAATATTCAAGAATAATTTAAGTTTTGTAAAAATGAAAGCCGAAAGCAGTTTTTCTCTGGTTTCGGCTTTTTTTACGGTGTTTTCTGTTATTTGTAAAAAACGTGTTTCGATGTATAATAACCGCGACATTCTAACAGAAAATCTAAACAAATTTCTAAATGAGGATTTTTATTTTTTGGGAGCAAGACGATGTCCGTTTTTTTGCGCGATTTAAAACGCTTTTTGCTTGTTGCTTTTGGCGGTTTTTTGATGGCTCTGAACATTGTCATTTTTGTTCAGCCTGCTGATTTGTTTCCTGGCGGTTTGACGGGAATTACCTTGCTTTTGCAAAATATTTTCTTAAAATATTTTAATATTCACCTTCCGTATTCGGTTACTGTCTATGCTTTTAACCTTGTCCCTGTCTGGATTGGTTTTAAATTCATCGGAAAACGGTTTACTTTTTTTAGCGTAGTGATGATTTTTATTTCCGGTCTTTTTACGGATATTCTTTCTGGTTTTGAATGGCTCCATCTTACTGACGATATTCTTTTGTGCACGGTTTTTGGAGGAATTTTAAACGCGGTTTCTGTTGTTCTCTGTCTTTTTGCGGAAAGTTCTTCAGGTGGAACTGATTTTATTGCAATTTATATTTCAGAAAAGACAGGACGTTCTGCCTGGAATCTGATTTTTTGTTTTAACTGCATCGTTCTTTTTTTTGCAGGAATTCTTGTTGGCTGGGATAAAGCTCTTTATTCAATAATTTTTCAATACGCTTCAAGTCAAGTTATAGCTTTGCTTTACAAGAAATATTCAAAAATCACGCTTTTGATTATTACTGACAAAAGTGATGAAATTTATGCCACAATAAAAAATTTGACGAATCATGGCGCTACTGTTTTTGAAGGCAGAGGCGAATATTCTGGAAAAACTCATAAAATGGTGTATACGGTCGTTTCTGCGGCTGAAAGCGGAAGTTTGGAAAAGCAGCTGCGTACTGTAGATCCAAATGCTTTTATAAATGTAATCGAATCGAAAGATATTTTGGGAAGGTTTTTTAAAAGACAGCCTGACTGATTTTTTTTGAAAAATTTTCTTTCTTCTTTCTTTTGTTTTGAGAAAAACTGTCTTAAAAATTGCGATTTTTAAGTTCATTTTTGATTTTTAGCT
>NZ_DBJD01000090.1:55420-61107 GCF_002297065.1 Treponema sp. UBA785
TTTTTGATTTTTAGCTTTATTTTCTTTATAATAAAAATATGACACAGGCTTTGGATTTTGATAATTGGACTGGCTACGATGACTGGCTGATTCAAAATTACGATAAATACGGAATAACTTTTGTAGGCGAAAAAGACGGAAAAATTCACGCCGAGTTTATGGACAAGGACGAATGGAACGAAACTGCAAAAAAAATAGAATCTGAAGAAGCTGCTTCTGAGAAAGAAAAATCTGAAAATGCCTAAATTTTTTTAGCAAGTTCAAGGGCGGTTTCAAAAAAGACTTTTTCTGTTTTTTGAGGCAGAACTTCGGAAAGTTTTTTTATGTCCTGGCTTAAATTTTCTTTTGCTGGAGAAGTTAAAATTACTTCGCAATAGCCTTTTTCGCGTTCCTGCTTTGCCGCAAGATTTTCTGTTTGGTAAACTTTTTTTACAAAGTTTTTTTTAGAAAGTTCTTTCATTTCTTCTTCTGTTAAAAGCGGAAATTTTATGTTCAGGACAAAATTTTCTTTTTGCTCGTCTTTGTTTCGAATTCCTGCGGTTTTTAGAATCCGTTCAAAAATTGTCATATTTTGCATCGCCGCATAGCTTGCGGTCATTCCGGAAAGCCTTGGATTTATTTCAATTACAAACCATTTTTTTTGAGAGAAAACAAGGTCAACCTGGGTGATTCCTTCAAAATCAAGCGAGGCTGCAATTTTTTTTAGAATTTTGTTTAAATCTTCTATTTTGTATTCAGAATTTGTTACAGGTCCGAGTTTTACGCTTTGTTTTGGAGATGTGATTCCATACTTGTTTACGCTGAAAATCATTGGTGGCAAAATTTTGTGTAAAAAACAGCCGCCGTTTTTTTTAGGCTGAATGGATTTTGAAAGAATTGATTCAATTTCCGTGCCAAACTGATCTCCTTTTATAAATTCTTCGATTATTCTGTCAGAAGTAAATTTTTTTGACTTTAACCAGTCGTGAACCTGTGAAAAATTCTCTAAAACGTCCATTCCGTAACTGCTTAAACCAGTTGTATCTTTTATTACGACCGGAAAGTTGAGCTTTTTGATTTCTGAGAGAAGTGCCGTTTTGTAAACGTTGCTTTTTACGGTTTTACGATTTCCTGCATTTATAAAAAGCGCATGATTTATGTACAAGGCTTTTGGCGTATTGATTTTTAACTGAAGGAGCTTCTGGTGAGTCTGCCATTTATCAAAGCAGGTGAGCGCGGTTTTTACGCTATGGCAGACTGTTTTTATTCCTTTTTGCCTTAAAAAATCTGCGACAAGAGCATCTTTTGCAGTGAGCCAGTCGAATGGTGTTACAAAAAATGTAGCTGCGATTGCAATTTCGGGGTTTAGAGAGTATAAAAAATCTGCAATTTCTGCCTCATCGTCGCTCTTTATGATTTCGTATTGGACGTTGTTTGCTTTTTGAAAATTTTCGCTGCCGCTTATATCTAAAAGAAACATTCCTGGAAGCTGTGTTGCAACGATAAAACTGTGTTCTGGAAAAGATTTTGCAAGCAGTTCCAGTTGCTGTGCGGAAGATGGAAAGTTTTTTACTACGGCTGTTTTTGGTTCAAAAATATTTGAAGAAGTTGAATAAAGAAGAATACGCATTGTCCGAGTATTATACGAAAATTGCAGGTTTGGGTGTAGAGTGTTCACAAATTGCGGATTATGTTGATGTTGTGCAAGGTTCTCAAAATCATTAAAATAAAAAATTATAATAATTGGTCTTAGGAAGCAAAATGAAAATTAATGGTTCTCAAATTGTTATTGAGTGTTTGATTGAACAGGGTGTAGACACTGTTTTTGGTTATCCTGGTGGAAATATCTTAAATATTTATGATGCTCTTTACAAAAATTCTGACCGCATTACTCATATTTTGACGGCTCATGAACAGGCTGCTGCCCATGCTGCCGATGGTTATGCACGTTCTACTGGACGTGTTGGAGTTTGCATGGCAACAAGCGGTCCTGGAGCTACAAATCTTGTGACTGGAATTGCAACTGCTTACATGGATTCTGTTCCGATGGTTGCTATTACCTGTAACGTTGGAACTCCTTTGCTTGGAAAAGACACTTTTCAGGAAATTGATATTACTGGCGTAACTCTGCCAATTACAAAACACAATTTTATGGTAAGACGGGTTGAAGACCTTGCATATATTTTCCGTCAGGCTTTTATAATTGCAAAATCTGGAAGACCTGGTCCTGTTTTGATTGATATTCCAAAAGACATTACAGCCGCAATGTGTGAGTTTGAACCGCTCAAAAAAGGCGATGACGGTTCTGCTGCTTTAGCAAAAGAAAATCCGAATTTCAAGCGGGTTATGAGAGTAAATGTTCCTTCCGACGAAGAAATAAAAGCGGCCGCAGAAATCATAAATAAATCAGAACGGCCGGTTATCTACGCTGGTGGCGGAATTAAGATTTCTGGCGCAGAAAAAGAACTTTTGGAATTTGCAGAGAAAGCTTCAATTCCTGTTTCTGAAAGCCTTATGGGACGCGATGTTTTTCCTTCAGATCATCCTCTGTGTACGTGGATGGTAGGAATGCACGGAACTCGCGCTAGCAATATGGCTGTTACAGAAAGCGATCTTGTTTTGGCGCTTGGTTCTCGTTTTTCTGACCGCGTAATCGGCGATCCAAAAAAATTTGCTGAACATGCGACTGTATTTCATATTGACATTGATCCTGCGGAAATCAATAAAAACATTCACGCTGGCGGTGAACTTGTAGGCGACTTAAAGTCAATTTTGTCACGTCTTTTGCCTTTAATCGAAAAAAAATCACATTCAGCTTGGCTTGAAAAAATTGACGCATGGAAAAAAGAAATTCCTACAAGCTATTCAATTGTAAAGCCAAACTCTGTAAATCCAAAATTTATGCTCGAAACTGTTCACAAATATGCAGGCGACGATGCTTTTATTACTACTGAAGTCGGCGAGCATCAGATGTGGACAGCCCAGTTCTATCCGTTTGAAAAGCCTCGTACTTTCCTTACATCCGGCGGTCTTGGAACTATGGGGTACGGCACTGGCGCTGCGATTGGTGCGCAGGTAGCAAATCCTTGTGGACGTGTAGTTCATATTGCAGGTGACGGTTCTTTTAGAATGAATTGCAATGAGCTTTGTACAATTGCACGCTATAATCTTCCAATCGTAATTGTCCTTGTAAATAACGGCACGCTCGGGAATGTCCGCGTATGGCAAAAACTTTTTTACGAAAAACGATACAGCCACACGACGCTTGATTTTGGTCCCGACTGGAAAAAACTTGCAGATGCTTACGGTGTAGGTTATGTAAAGGCAAACAATAATGATGAATTTGAAAAAGTCTTTAAGACTGCATTTGCCGAAAAAAAACCGTACATTGTCGACACGATTGTCGATATTGACGAGATGATTTTTCCAATGGCAATTCCTGGAAAACCAATTGATGAACAGATGATGTGCTGGGGAAACTAAAAATGGCGGAAAATAAAGCGCACGGAACAATTACAAAAGACAATCATGCTGCATTGTGGCACGGACGTTTTGCAGAAGGACCGGATGCCGCGGCAGTTGAGTTTGAAACTTCAATTCGCGTGGATGAACGCATGGCATTGGATGATATTCGCGGTTCAAAAGCGCATGCCTCGATGCTTTCTAAACAGAAGATTATTTCTGAAAAGGAAAATGAAGAAATTCAAAAAGGGCTGGATTCAATTGAAAAGGACTTAAAATCTGGAAGACTTTCAATTGATTATTCTGCCGAAGACATTCATTCATTTATCGAAGCTACTTTGACGGACAGAATTGGCGAAAGCGGGAGAAAACTTCATACTGGACGAAGCCGCAACGACCAGATTGCCCTTGATGAAAGACTTTACCTTAGACGCGTAATTCCTGAGCTTCAAAAACAGCTCGTTTCTTTAATAAAAACTCTTGCAGATATTGCTTCTAAACATAAAGATTCTCTTTTGACCGGCTACACACATATGCAGCACGCTCAGCCCGGAACTTTGGCGCAGCATTTGTGTTCTTGGGCGTGGATGCTCGTGCGTGATTATGAAAGGCTTTCAGACAGCCTGAAAAGAATCGCGCTTTCCCCTTTGGGAAGCGGCGCTCTTGCAGGTTCTGACCTTCCTTTGAACCGTGAATATGTGGCGGAACTTTTGAATTTTGATGGAGTAACACAGAATTCTTTGGACAGTGTTGCCGACCGTGATTACTGTATCGAATTTACTTCTGATTTTTCGCTTATTCAGATGCATTTGAGCCGCATGTGCGAAGAAATAGTCTATTGGTCTACGACAGAATTCGGTTTTGTTGAATTGAGTGAAAAATGGTCTACTGGTTCTTCAATTATGCCGCAGAAAAAAAATCCTGACTTTGCAGAACTGATCCGCGGACGGACAGGAAGGGTTTACGGCGACCTTATAAACCTTCTTACGATGATGAAAGCTCTTCCTATGAGTTATGACCGCGACATGCAGGAAGACAAAGCTCCTCTTTTTGATGCTCTTGATTGTGTTCAAGGAAACATCATTGTTTTTGAGGCGATGATTGCAAGTGCACGCTGGAACAAGGAAAAGATGGCTGCAAGTTGTGAAGGCGGTTTTGCAAATGCGACAGATGTCGCTGATTATCTGGTATGCAAGGGGATGCCTTTTAGAACTGCACACGGAGTCGCTGCACAGTGTGTCCGCCTTGCAATTGATACTGGAAGAAAAGCAATCGAAGAGCTGACGCTTTCAGAAATCAAGTCAATCAGCCCGCTTTTTGAAGAAGACTTGTTTGCAAAAATTACGCCGCAAGCGTGCATGCGTGCAAGAAAAACAACTGGCGCGCCAAGTCCTGAGCAAACAGAAAAGCAGATTGCATCTCTTTTTGCATTTTGCGAAGGAAAAATCTAGCTTATTTATAGAAACAATTGTTTTTATTTTTAATAGGAGTAAAAAATGAAAAAAATTACTTTGTTTGTATGTGCTTTTGCCGCACTTACTGTTTTTGCAGGCTGTTCTAAAAAAGAAGCTGGAGACAATTCTCTTGAAGCGCTCAAAAGCCGTGGAGAATTTATTCTCGGTCTTGACGATTCATTCCCTCCATTGGGATTCCGTGATTCTTCAAACGAAATCGTTGGATTTGACATTGACCTTGCAAAAGAAGTTGCTTCTCGTCTTGGCGTAAAATTCCGCGCTCAGCCGATTAACTGGGATTCAAAAGAACAGGAGCTTGCTACTGGAAACATCGACTGTATTTGGAACGGCCTTACAATTACCGAGGAACGCAAAGCAGCTCTTTCATTTTCTAAGCCTTATCTTAAAAACGCGCAGGTTCTGGTTGTAAAAAAGAATTCAGGAATTAAAAAACTTTCCGACATGGCAGGAAAAAAAGTCGGTATTCAGGCAGGTTCATCTGCCTCAGATGCAGTTGAAGCTTCTCCTGATTTTAAGCGTTCTGTAAAATCAATAATCGAGTTCAAAGACAATATCATGGCTTTAAATGATCTTGAGATTGGCGGAGTTGATGGTGTTGTAATGGATCTTATCGTTGCAAACTACGCAATCAAGACTTCTGGAAAACCGTTTGAAGTTCTTTCTGAAGGCTTGGCTCCTGAAGAATATGGAATCGCTTTCCGCAAAGGTGATGTAAAACTTACGGACGAAGTTCAAAAAATTCTCGAGGCTATGGCTGCTGACGGAACTGTT
>NZ_DBJD01000090.1:61235-80791 GCF_002297065.1 Treponema sp. UBA785
GTTGAATAAAAATTCGTAAGAAAAAAAAACTGAATTTGCTTTTTTGCAGATTCAGTTTTTTAAGCTTATAAAAAATATGGCAAAACTTATATTAACAATGCTTCAATCGAGTTTGGTTTCGCTTGAAGTTTTCTTTTTAACGCTGTTTTTTTCAATTCCTCTTGCTTTGCCGATTACAATGGCGCGCATGTCAAAATTTAAGCCGCTTTCTATGCTGGCGAATGCTTTTCTGCTTATAATCCGCGGCACTCCATTGATGCTCCAGTTGATTGTCGTTTATTTTGGGCCTTTCTATCTTTTTAAGTTTTCCTGGGATCGCTTTACAGCGGCAATTATTGCGCTTTCGGTAAACTATGCCTGTTATTTTGCAGAAATTTATCGCGGAGGATTGCAGTCGATTCCTGTCGGCCAGTATGAAGCTGCAAAAGTTCTTGGCTATACAAAGACACAGACTTTTTTTAAGATTGTTTTGCCTCAAGTTGTAAAGAGAATAGTTCCTCCAATGGGAAACGAAGTAATTACTCTCGTAAAAGATACCGCATTGGTAAGCGTAATCGGAGTAGTCGAGCTTTTAAGAACGGCTCAAACCCATTCAAGCAGGCTTTTTAGCACGACACCGATTTTTATTGCCGGCGTATTTTATTTTTTGATGAACTGGGTTGTAACGGCTGTCTTTATTCACCTTGAAAAAAAACTTGATTATTATAAATAAAGCATCTTTTTAGATTGAAAATTTAAAACTGGCGGATATATAAAGATGAGTATAATTTCTGTAAAAAACGTAAATAAATTTTTTGGAGACGGAGTTCAGGTTTTAAAAGACGTGTCTTTTGAAGTTGAGCAGGGCGAAGTTCTTGGAATTATCGGTCCTTCCGGCTCTGGAAAATCAACTCTTCTTCGTTCTATTGCCCAGCTTGTAAAAATTGACAGCGGAACAATTACAATTTGCTCCCGGCAGCTTGTCAAAGACGGCGTTTATGCAGATAAAAAAACTCAAAGAGAAATCGCCTTAAATCTCGGCTTTGTTTTTCAGAATTTCAATCTTTTTTCGCATTATTCTGTCTTAAAAAATATAATTGATCCTCAGGTTACGGTTCTTGGTGTTTCTAAGGAAGAAGCCGAAGAAAACGCAATTCAACTTATCCGGCGCATGGGACTTTCTGGAAAAGAGAATAATTATCCATGCGAACTTTCCGGTGGTCAGCAGCAGCGTGTTAGCATTGCGCGCGCTCTTGCATTAAAGCCAAAGGTTTTGCTTTTTGATGAGCCGACAAGCGCCCTTGATCCTGAGCTCACAGGAGAGATTCTTGAAATTATCCGCGGACTCGCAAAGTCAAAAATGACAATGATTGTCGTAACCCACGAAATGGCATTTGCCCGCGACACAAGCGATAAAATTCTTTTTCTTGATGCAGGCCATGTTGTTGAATACGGCGATCCAAAAGAACTCATAAACAATCCTAAAAATGTCCGCATGCAAGAATTCTTAAAACGTTTTAACAATCGGTAAAAATTTATAAACAAAAAAATTCAACTGCCGATATATTTAATATGAATACATTTACAAGGTCAGTTGAACTTTTACACCGTGCAATGGATGTTAATTCGTTGCGGTATCAGGTTTCTGCAAATAACATAGCAAACTCAGAAGTGTCGAATTACAAAAGACAGACTGTTAATTTTGAAAGCGAATTAAAACGTGCTTTTGAAAGCGAAGCAGATAAATCTCATAGATTTGAATTGACTAGAACAGACAGCAGGCATTTTGCCCTTGAAGAGCCTTATGACTGGAAATCCGTTGAACCACGTCGTGTTACAGACTGGACGACAACTGCGGCTGCCAACGGAAATAACGTTGATGCGGAATATGAAGCGACTGTTGTTTTGAAAACGCAGATGAACTACAGACTTTTAGCCCAGCTTCAGAATTTTGAATTCAGCCAGGTAAAACTTGCAATGAGAAAATAGTTTTTTTCTTGTTTTTATAAGATGGGAATGAGTTAAGGATTGCAATAAAAACTTTGTCTAAAATAGCGTCAAAATTTTTATTCACAAGTTTGCGTTGCAAACTTTCTTATCAACTGCAATTTCTCACTTTGCTGCGAAATTGCGTTAAAAGGTCAAATCGGAAATTGAAATTTTTTCATTGACTTTTTTATGGGAGAATTTTTTATGGGAATGTTTACTTCGATCAATATTGCGACGACAGGAATGAGCGTAGAACGTCTTCGCTCTGATGTAATTTCGAACAATATTGCAAATGTTTCTACGACACGCACTCCTGAAGGCGGAGCATTTAAAAAATCTTCTGTAATTGTTGAACCAATCGCTTCCGCTCATCCGACATGGCGAATGCCTTTTGTAAATGCTGAGCAGGATAACGGTCCTGGAAAAGGCGTTCGCGTAAAAGAAATTGTAAAAGATACTTCAAAAGGCCGCATGGTTTATGATCCGTCAAATCCGGACGCAATTCAATCTGGTCCGGATAAAGGCTATGTTGAATATCCAAATGTAAATATTGTAAACGAAATGGTAAACTTAATTTCAGCAAGCCGCGCTTACGAGGCAAATTCAACTGTAATTCAAGGCGCAAAGGATATGTTTTCTGCAGCGCTTGAAATT
The DNA here is from genome assembly GCF_002297065.1 of Treponema sp. UBA785. Classification (NCBI taxonomy): domain Bacteria; kingdom Pseudomonadati; phylum Spirochaetota; class Spirochaetia; order Treponematales; family Treponemataceae; genus Treponema; species Treponema sp. UBA785. Next base: position 63,858 of record NZ_DBJD01000090.1, read on the forward strand.
GGAAGAAGCTAATTTTTTCTGATTATCGAAATGATTCTGTAGACAAGCATTTGCAATTTGATTAAAATTTTTATGAGGAAAAGGGAGGAGTTAAGATAAAAACAGCCGAAAATGGCGTCTGTTTTTATCTTTACAAGTTTGCGTTGCAAACTCTCTTATCATCGGTTGTTTCTCACTTCGTTGCGAAGCAACTTAAAAAGTCAATCCTAAAACTGGAGTTTTAATCTTGACTTTTTTATGGGAGGTCAATAAATGAATGTTATGAATATTTCAAACGTTTCTGACTTGACGTACATAAATTCTTTTCAGCCAAACAGCGCAAAAAATTCAGTTCAAAATACAAATAAACGCTCTTTTGAGTCTTATATCCTTGAAGCGGTAGATGCTGTAAATGAAAAACAGCTTGATGTAAGCCGTGTTGAGCAAAAACTTATTACAGATCCTGATTCCGTAGATATTCACGATGTTACGACCGCAATGGCAAAGGCTCAAATGTCGCTGAATCTTGCCCAGACAGTAATTGACAGGCTTCTTACAGGCTGGAGCGAACTTCAGACAACCCGCTAACGCATAAAAAATATCTTTTCTGTCTTTTCTTTGTAAAAAATATATGTTATTATAGAATATATTTAAAATCTTTAAAACTGAGATTTTAAGGTTTTTCCTTTTTTTTATAGAAATTCTTGAAATTCGGTCACGGGAGGGGACAGATGATCGAATGGCTTAAACAGCTGCCGGCTAAAATCAAAGAACTTTGGGCTAAATGGAAACCTGTTCAGAAAGGAATTTTCATTGGCATTGTGCTTCTTGTTGTCGTTGCGCTTGCTCTTATGTTCAGAGTAAATTCCGCGCCTGCCGGAGTGCCGCTTTTTACAACTGTTATTCGAGATGAAGATGCCCGCGAAAATATCACAATGCGTCTTGATCAGGAAAACGTAGATTTTCGGGTGCGCGAAGACGGACTTATCATTGTAAATGACAAAAAAACTGCCGAAAAAATGAAGAGCATTTTGATTACTGAAGGTCTAGTGCCTAAGGAAGTCGATGCTTTTAATCTTTTTGACAAAAGCAGCTGGTCTGATACTGATTTTGACAGAAACATAAAGCTTCAGCGTTCGCTTACAAAACAGTTGAAGCAGCATATTCTTGCAATTGACGATATTGCAAATGCAACTGTAGATCTCACTTTTCCAAAAAAAGAACTTTTCTCGACCGACCAGAAACCTGTTACTGCTTCTGTTATTGTTACGTTCAAGCCTAACAGCACAATGCCGGAAGAAAGAAAACGCTTAAAAGGTCTGCAGGATTTAATTTTGCGTTCTGTCGTTGGCCTTACTGCCGAAAATCTTACTCTTTCTGATAATTTTGGAAATATTTTAAATGATTTTGAAAGTCTTGCAGAGAGCGACCGTCTGGATAATATACGCAAGGGAAATAAAATAATTAGCGAAGAAGAAGAGGCTCTCAGAAAACGTGTGCTTGAAAGTCTTCAAAAAAACTTTAACGGCGCTGACCGTGTACGCGATTTGGTTGTAAAAATTGAAAAAGATTTAAACTTTGTTTCAAAGGATCAGACTATTTATACGCCGGTAATTATAACGGAGCAGGATCCTGACAAGCCTTATGACACGACTGAAAAAAGAGAATCGATCACTCTTTCTTCTCAAGAAATAAAAAAAACATGGACTGGAACAGGCTATAATCCTGAAGGTCCGGCTGGAGTTGAAGGACAGAATCCTCCGGTTTATTCCGATATGTCGAATGTAATTGGAAAATCGACCGAAGAGGGAATTACAAAAAACAACGTTGTAAATAAAGAAGAGCGTCATACAGATCAGAATTATGAGCTTAAGCGTATTTCCGCTTCTGCAAACATTGACGGTCGTTGGGAAACTATCATCGACAAAAACAGAAAGCCGATTGTAATAAACGACCAGAATCTTTCTGAATGGCAGTCTTACTGTCAGCAAAATGAAATTCCACTGGATAACTGCCGCTTGAGCATAGGCCATTTTTTTAGGGTTTATCATCCTGTAAGTCAGAAAGTTATTGATGATGTTACGAAGATTGTTCAGAGCGGAATCAATTACCAAAAAAAACGTGGGGATTCGGTTTCTATTACGAGTTTCCCGATTCCAAGAGACAAGGAATGGGAAATTGAAGAAGATTCGTATTTCCGCAAGGAAGAAACAAGACGGACTGTGCTTTTTTCTCTTGCAGGAATTACCGTAATTCTTCTGGCGTTTATCATCTTCAGGTTTATTAGCCGTGAACTGGACAGAAGACGCCGTTTGCGGGAAGAAGAGATTTTGCGGCGTCAGCAGGCGGAACGCGAAAAGGCTCTTTGGGATGCAAAGCAAGATGGACTTCAGGATGTTACAATGTCTGTAGAAGAGCGTAAGCGTGCTGAACTTCAGGAAAATGCGATTGCAATGGCAAAAGAACATCCGGAAGACGTTGCAATGCTTATTCGTACATGGCTGCTGGAGGAATAATTTATGGCTGATGAAAAAGCAAAGACCGCTTCAAAACCGGCAACTGTAAAATCTGGCGGTAAAAAGTCTGGCGCAAAAGATTATAAGAGCCTTACTGGACGGCAAAAGGCTGCAATATTTTTGGTTTCTCTTGGGAGCGATGTTTCTGCCGAAATTATGAAGCACTTGCGCGAAGATGAGGTAGAAACACTGACTTTTGAAATTGCAAGGCTTGAAACTGTCGATGCCGATTTTAAGGATCAGGTTCTTGAAGAATTTCAGAGCCTTATGGATGCGCAGAATTTTATTTCTACTGGCGGTATCGATTATGCCCGCGAGCTTCTTGAAAAATCTCTTGGTTCTCAGAAGGCGATAGATATTATCAACCGTCTTACTTCGAGCCTTCAGGTGCGTCCGTTCGACTTTATCCGCCGCACAGATCCATCTCACCTTTTAAACTTTATTCAAACTGAATATCCGCAGACCATTGCCCTTATTCTTGCTTATCTTGAGCCCAATAAGGCGGCAATAATTTTGCAAAATCTTCCTGCAGAAATCCAGCCGGAAGTTTCCCGCCGTCTTGCAACAATGGACCGTACTTCTCCAGATGTTTTGCGCGAAGTTGAGCGCGTTTTGGAGAAAAAACTTTCTACGCTTTCTAGCGAAGACTATACAGCGGCCGGCGGCGTTGAATCTATTGTTGAAATTCTTAACCTTGTTGATCGTTCTTCTGAAAAGCAGATTATTGAATCTTTGGAAGAAGACGATCCGGATCTTGCGGAAGAAATCAAAAAGCGAATGTTCGTTTTCGAAGACATTGTTATGCTCGACGACCGTGCAATTCAAAAAGTTCTGCGCGAAGTCGATACTCAGGAGCTTGCAAAGGCCTTGAAGTCTGTAGACACGGAAGTTCAGGACAAAATTTTCCGCAATATGTCAAAACGCGCCGCAAGCATGTTAAAAGAAGATATGGAATTTATGGGACCTGTTCGCTTGAAGGACGTTGAAGAAGCTCAGCAAAAAATTGTTTCTACAATCCGCCGTCTTGAGGATGCCGGCGAAATTGTTATTGCACGTTCCGGAGAAGACGAACTGGTTGTTTAATATTGCATTTCAAAAAAAACTAAAAAGTATTTTTATAGAGGAACAGAATCATGAATAAGAACTTGTTTCAGCCTGGCGAAATAAAGACAAAAGAAGGCGAATTTAAGCTTGGACTAGTTCATACTTTTGAAAAGCCTGTTGAAGAAGTTGAAGTTGAAGAAGTTCCTCAATACACAGGCCCTACGGCAGATGATTTAAAGCGTGAGGCTGAGGATTTTAAAGTTCAATGGGAGTCAGAAAAGCAGAAAATGCTTGACGATGCTCAGGCTCAGGCCGATGCAATAATTGAAAGCGCAAAAAATGCTGCTTTTGAGGAAGTGAAAAAGCAGACGGACGAAGCTCAGACAATCAAGGCTCAGGCAGAAAATGAGGCTCAGAAAATAATTGCAGATGCAAAAGAGCAGGCCAATCAAATTCAGGCAAAATCAGAAATTGAAAAAGACGAAATAAAGCGAAATTCCTATGAAGAAGGCTTAAAAGAAGGAAAAAAAGACGGCTATGATTCTGGCAAAGAAGAAGTAAGCCGGCTTATTGACCGAAGCCACAAAATTCTCGAAGCCGTAATGAACCGCCGTGAGCAGATTCTAAACGAAACAGAAGAGCAGATAATTCAGCTTGTGCTTTTAATGACACGAAAAGTTGTAAAGGTAATGTCTGAAAATCAAAAATCTGTCGTAATGGCGAATGTTTTGTCGGCCCTCAAAAAAGTAAAGGCTCGTGGAGATGTTACCATCCGCGTAAACCTCGAAGACGTAAAACTTACAACCGAACACATAAAAGATTTTACAGAACAGGTTGAAAGCGTGAAAGGAATTACTGTCGTAGAAGACAATTCTGTAGAAAAAGGCGGCTGCATCGTTGAAACTGATTTTGGAGCAATCGATGCAAGAATTTCAAGCCAGCTTTCTGAGCTCGAAAATAAAATTCTGGAAATTTCACCTATGAAGCCGATTCAGAAAAATTCTGCTTCTGCGCAAACTGCCGCTCAAAAATAGTTAATAGGTTCGGAAAAAGAATGGAACACTTTTTTGACAAATACTTAAAAACCGTTCTTGATACGGAAACAATTCTCTACACAGGAACAGTTACTGCGATAAAGGGGCTTATGATTCGAAGCCGCGGCCCTTATTCAAAAATCGGTGAACTTTGCACAATAAAAAATACAGACGGAACTGAGCTAGTTGCAGAAGTTGTAGGTTTTGACCGGGAAGAAAATGCCGTAAACCTTATGGCTTATGGCGATACAAAAGGCATAATGGCAGGAAGCGAAGTCGTTGCAAGCGGAAAAGAACTGATGGTTCCTGTTGGAAAAAAACTTCTTGGACGTATAATAGATGCTCTTGGACGGCCTTACGATAAAAAAGGTCCTCTTCAAAACGATGAATATTATCCTGCGATTGCGCCTGCTCCTGATCCTTATACAAGAAAAGATATAAACAGACGAATTATAACCGGCGTAAGGGCAATTGATTCTCTTTTAACATGCGGAAAAGGTCAGCGGCTGGGTATTTTTGCAGGCTCTGGTGTTGGAAAATCGACACTGCTTTCAATGATTGCGCGAAATACCAATGCCGATGTAAATGTAATCGGACTTATCGGTGAGCGTGGACGCGAAGTTATGGACTTTATTGAGCACGATTTAGGCCCGGAAGGAATGAAGCGTTCTGTCGTAGTTGTTGCAACAGGCGACCAAAGCTCAATCGCCCGTCTTCGCGCCGCATACACGACTACAGCAGTTGCCGAGTATTTTAGGAATCAGGGAAAAGACGTAATGCTTATGATGGACAGCGTTACTCGTTTTTGCCATGCCCAGCGCGAAATTGGAACTGCAAACGGAGAGCCTCCAACGCAAAGCGGTTATCCTGCAAGCGTATGGGACATGCTCCCGAAGCTTTTGGAGCGCACCGGTACAAACGACAAAGGCTCAATTACGGCATTTTACACAGTGCTTGTCGATGGTGACGATCTAAATGAGCCTGTAAGCGACAAGGTTCGCGGAACTTTGGACGGACATATTGTTTTAAGCAAAAAACTTTTCCGCGAAAGGCATTTTCCTGCAATCGACATAACTTCTTCTATAAGCCGTCTTTGGGACGATGTTACCGGACCTCAGACACAGCAGGCTGCGAATAAAGTGAGCCGCTTGATTTCAATCTACGAAGAAAACAAAGATATGATAAATGCCGGAGTTTATGTAAAAGGAAGCAGTCCGGAAATAGACGAGGCAATTGAGCGTCATCCTGCAATTGAAGAGCTTCTGACACAGTCAAAAACAGACCATTGCACAATCGAAAATACGCTTAAGATTTTGAGCGCAGTTTCCGGAATTGAAATTCCTGAGGACGAATATTCAGAAGATGCAGGACTTGGCAAAAAAACGACAGCCCAGCTTGTCCAGGAACGCAAAATAGACGATGTTGCAAGTTCTAATGAGCTTTCAAGCGAAAACATGACAGCTCAAACTGCAAATTCGCTCGAACAGGCGTCAAAAATGCTAAGCGGACTGTCTAAAAAATAAGGCAACTTAAAAAATATGCAGAAATTTGTCTTTAACATGCAAAAAATTCTGAATCTCCGCAAGTTTGAAGAAAAACAGGCTCAGACGGAGCTCGGAAAGGCAGTAAGCGCTGAAGCCAAAATTCAAAACACTCTCAATTTGCTTGCTGAACAGAACGTTCAGACCGTAAAAAACTCAAAAGGCATAAAAGATGTCCTTGAGCTTCATAACCTGAATAACTATCTAAAGCTTTTAACCCAGCGAAAAGAGCAGCTTCTAAAGGAACTTGCCCAGGCGCAGCTTGAAACCGAACAAAAACGCGGAAAAATGAAAGACGCAATGCTCAAAGTCAAGGCCCTGGAAAAGCTAAAGGAAGCACGGCAAAGGGACTGGGCGCTTGAAAACAAACGAAAAGAAGAAAAAGAGCTTGATGACATCATCAATTCAAAGCAGTTTAGAAGCTAACCGTTTTAGTAATGGAAGCTTGAGCCTCCGATAAACTCTCGTACAATCGACTGTTTTGGAATATATGTTTCTGGAATCTGGTCAAAGTTATCCAAAAAACGCAGCAGACGGCGAGCCTCGCTAAATTCCGGCATATTCGGTTTTACTGCATGCAAAAGCGGACTTGCGTAGACTTTCAAAACAGGAATTTCGTAATCCAGGGCGGTATTCAAAACTGCATCGGCATTGTTCTGGAACGGAAAAATATGCAGAAGCTCTCCTTTTTGGACACTTTGCCACATTCCGATTGTATCTGCGGCAGATTTGCCTCTAAAACGTGAGTCGCGCACTATGCGGCGGATAAGGCGGTTGTCGCTCGAAGAAATACGCGTGTGGTCGTTGATATTCAGCTGGGTAAGGGCAGAAAGGTAGATTTTGAACTTGAATTCACTCTTTACTTTTGGAGTAAGCTTGTCGTTTAGCCCGTGGATTCCTTCCATAATGAGTATGTCGTTTTTAGCAAGGCGCATAGTTTCTCCAGTGTAATACGGCTGCCCCAAATCAAAATTGTAAGAAGGAACTTTTATTTCTTTTCCATCAAAAAGGTCGTTAAGATTTTGGTTTAAAAGTTCAACATTGAGGGCTTCGAGACATTCGTAGTCGTAGTTTCCATTTTCGTCCTTTGGATTTTTTTCGCGTCCTACATAATAGTTGTCGAGCGAAATTACTTTTGGATTATAGCCGAATGCCTGCAGATGAAGGGCGAGTTTTTTTGCAGATGTTGTTTTTCCAGAAGATGAAGGCCCTGCTATTAAAACAACTTTTACGTTTTTGCGCTCATGGATTTGTTCTGCGACCTTTGCGTAATTCTGAGACTGGAAAGTTTCTGTAATGTCGATAAAGTCGTTCACCTTGCGTTTTAGAATCAGCCGGTTTAAATCAGCCGCATTCTTTACGTTTACTGTTTTTCCCCAGTTTTTGTATTTTTTATAGATTTCAAAAATCTTAGGGTTGTCGGAAAATTCGCCGAGTTTTTCAGGCTCCTTTTCTGACGGAAATTGCAGCAAAAAGCCCTCGTCATAAGGCAAAAGATCAAAAAATTTTATTTGTCCTGTTGCAAGCGAACAAGGTCCTTGAAAAATATCAGAAAATGAGCCGAGCGTATTTACGATTACCTGAGGCTCGCACCGGTATTCAAGCTGGGCGCGGGTGTCTTTTAATCCGTTTTTTTCAAAAAGTTCGCAGGCCGCTTCGTAAGAAGCAATCAAAGTCTGGATTGTTTCGTTTTTTTGAACGATAGAAAGCATTTCGCTTTTTATAAGCTCAACCTGCTTTTTTTCTACCGGAGAATCGTCAAAAGTGTAATAATACGATGAACCCAAGCTGTGTCCGATTAAAAGTCTTTTTTCTGGAAAAATTTTGTGAACAGCGGCGGCAAGAATAAAGCAGAGCGTGCGCCTGTAAACTGCTACACCGTCTTTAGAATTAAGATATACCGGCTCCAGAGTTCCGTCTGTGATCATTCTCCAGGAAAGCGGAAGAATTTCGTTATTAAAGCGCAACGCCATAATAGGCGATGAAGTTTTTGTAAAGTTTGAAAGAAGCTCTGTTCCCTGAGTTCCAAAGTGGCACTGGATTTTTTTGTTTTCGATTGTCAATGTAAGCATAAACTACATTATACCCGATTGGCAAATATTTATAAACAAATTTATCCGTCAATCGTCGAGATTTGGAATGTGCTTTTTTAAGGTTTTCATAAAATGCTCGCCTGTTACGTTTTTTCTGAGGCTTGCAAAAATGCAGTTGTCGCCTGCTACAGTTCCCAAAATTTCGTTCAAATTAAGGCTGTCCAATGCGTTTGCTACGGAATTTGCCTGTCCGCTGAAAGTTTTTATTACGACTGTGGAATCGTTCCATTCAATGCTGACATAACCGCGCATAAAGTCTTGAACAAAAATCTCTTCGTTTTCGCCGCGATCGTCTTCTCCAGGAAGAGTGTAGACATAGCCTGCGTGGCCGTCGCTCACTTTGCCGACTTTTAAAAGCTTTAGGTCGCGGGAAAGTGTGGCCTGAGTAAGCTCATAGCCTTCGTTTGTCAAAAGTCCAAGAAGCTCTTCCTGGCTTTTAATTCTGTTGTTTTTTATAAATTTTTTTATGGCCTTGAGCCTTGAGGTCCGTTCTTTCAAAATATTGTCCTTCGCATATTGTTACACAAAAAAAGGCAGTTTTTGCGAAAATCATCCAGTTTTTATGCATAAATTATGTATAAAAATACAAAAAGTGTCAAATAGAAGAAAATATGTTCCGTATCGTCGCAGGCCCTGTTCAAAAAAAATACAGAATTATACAGGCCTTGTTTTATATTTTTTTATTTTGCTGTAATATGATTTTATGGTAATTGTTCTTAAAAATGATGTCAGCGAAAACGAAAAAAAGAATATAAAAGCTCTCTTAAAGTCTAGAAATTTTAAGATTAACGAGGTTAAAGGTGATGAATCTACGATTCTTGCGGCGGTTGGACGGCTTGCCATGGATATTCGTGAAGTGGAAGTGCTTCCGGGTGTTGCAAAAGTTGTGCCGATTTCAAAACCGTACAAACTTGCAAGCCGTGAATTTAAGCCGGAAAACACAGTCGTAGAAATTCCAAACAATCGCGGCCAGATTATAAGAATCGGCGGAAGCAGGCTTGTTTCTATTGCAGGGCCTTGCGCTGTCGAAAGCCGGGAGCAGATGCTTGAAGCGGCCGCGGCAGTCAGTGCAAGCGGTGCCGTTATGCTTCGCGGAGGAGCCTATAAACCGCGGACTTCGCCTTATGCTTTTCAGGGGCTTGGAGAAGAAGGCTTAAAATACTTAAAAGAAGCCGGGGAAAAATACGGGCTTCCAGTTGTTACAGAAATTGTCGATGCGGAGTATATTCCAGTTATGGAAAGTAACGGGGTCGATGTCTATCAAGTTGGCGCGCGCAATATGCAGAATTTCGAGCTTTTAAAAAGGCTTGGAAAACTTGGAAAACCTGTTATTTTAAAGCGCGGTCTTTGCGCTACAATCCAGGAATGGCTTATGTCTGCCGAATATCTGCTTTCTAGTGGAACGGACAAGGTTATTTTGTGCGAACGAGGAATCCGCACTTACGAGACTGCTACGCGCAACACCTTGGATTTAAGCTCAATACCAGTATTAAGAAGCCTTACACATCTTCCTGTGATTGTCGATCCTAGCCATGCGGTTGGTGTCCGCGATAAAATTCCTCCTATGGCTCTTGCCGCTGTCGCTGCCGGCGCAGACGGGATTATTGTCGAAGTTCACTGCCACCCAGAACAGGCTCTCTCAGATGCGGCCCAGGCTCTTTATCCAGAGCAGTTTGAAAAAATAATGCGCGATGTAGAAGCCCTTGCTCCTGTAATCGGAAAACAAGTTGCCCATATCCGCGCAGAAGAAAAAACAGAGCCACAGTCATTGCATGGTGAACAAAATAAAGCTTCCAAACGCGTGCTCTGCGCTTTTTCCGGAAAAAAAGGCGCTTATGCAGAACAGGCGATCTTTAATTATTTTGAAGATTTGGCTGAGCCTGTCGAAGCTGATTCGTTTGACGAGATTTTTCAGGAAGTAGTTGACGGCAAAGTTCAGTACGGAATGATTCCTATAGAAAACTCAACTGCCGGTTCTGTTTACAACAATTATGACAACCTTACGCGCTATGAAGACATTTCGATTGTCGGTGCGGTTACAATCCGGGTTGAGCACAGCCTTTTAGCTCCGGAAGGCGCGACCCTCGAATCAGTCAGGCATGTCTACAGTCATCCGCAGGGACTTGCCCAATGTTCTAATTTTATAAAAAAATATGGATATAAGACGGTGGATACTGTTTCTACGGCGACAGGAGCGGAGCTTGTAAGCGAAAAAAAAGACATTTCATGCGCGGCTATCGCAAATGCGCGCAATGCAAAGCTGTACGGCTTAAAAGTTCTTCGCCAGGGAATCGAAAACGACCCGAATAATTACACCCGCTTTGTAATAATCGCCGCAAATCATACAAAAAATTCTCCTAAATTATTGGGAGAGCAAAAGCCAAACCGCGCAACTTTGATGTTCTCGACAAAAAATGAAGCCGGCGCTCTCTACGATACTTTGGGCGTGTTTAAAAATGCAAAATTGAGCATGAACCGGCTTGAGTCGCGCCCGATTGCAGGAAAACCGTGGAAATACTGGTTTTACAGCGATGTGGTTATTCCTTCTGATGTAAAAAATCCGGTAAAATATATCGACGATTTTATAAATGTCTTAAAGTCGAATGCGGAAGACATAAGGCTTTTGGGCGTTTATTATGAATAAATTCAAATTTATTTAAGTAAAAACGGTCAGTTTGACAAAAAATAGAGGTAATAATATGGAAAAATTTGTTCTTTCAGTTCTTGTTGAAGATAAATCCGGCGTTTTGAGCCGTGTCTCTGGTCTTTTTAGCCGCCGCGGATTCAATATTGCGTCTCTTACGGTTTGCGAAACCCATAATCCGGAACAGTCAAGAATGACAATTGTCGTTGCAGGCGACGAGTATGTGCTTGAGCAGATTGAAAAACAGCTTTCAAAGCTTGTTGAAGTGATTTCGATCAGCCACTGCAAAAAAGAAGAAACCTGCGAACGCGAAATGGCGTTGATAAAAGTAAAGGCGACCGGAACTGAACGCGCTGTAATAATCGAGACTTGTCAGATTTTCCGTGCGCATATTGTAGACGTTTCTTTCAATTCTGTAATTGTAGAAGCAACAGGAAGCGAAGAAAAAATCGAAAGCCTTATCCGCCTTCTTGAGCCTTACGGAATTCTTGAGCTTGTAAAAACAGGCCTTGCCGCGATGGAACGTGGCGAAAAAGTAATGAAGTAATGATAAAAAAAATTATATTCTGGACTTTATTCTGCGCTCTTGCCGCTTCGTGTTCTCAAAAAACTGATTTTAACTTGCAGATTCCTGACGGAACCGAAATAGAAGAAAGTCCGGTTATAAAAAAAACTTCTCACAAAAACGACTTTTATATTTTTGAAGAAAGCCAGCAGGAACGGATTGATTTGTTCCGCGGAATGCAGGGCTGCGCGGCAGTCTGTATAAAGCTTAAGGTCGAAAAAACTTCCCGCAAAAAAGACGGAAGCCCAAATATTGCAAGCCTTGGTTTTATATATAAAACTGATTTTAATGGAAAGACTTCTGTTGGTTTTCCTCTTTCTTCACGGTCGCTTATAAATTTTAGTTTTGATGATTTTGAAGGGCAGTGCGTAGAAATTGTTTATTCTCTTGAGCGCGGAAAAGAATGTCCTGCCGGTTTTTTTGTTGATTTGGCCAGTTCAAAAGCAAAGTATTCTGTCGTTTCGGTGCAGGTTGCGCAAGCGTCCGTCGGCTTTGATTATTCTCAGGATTGTGAGCGCTATGCCTTTGCTCCGAATGGCGGAAACCTTGTAAAAGGTGCTAAAAAGATTGATTTTTCTGCGCTCGCAATGTGCTTTTCCCCGGTAAATTCAGAAAAAGCCCTTATGCCAAAAATTTGCTTTTCATTTAGCCATGATGCAGACAGCGTAAAATTTACTTCTGGAGGCGAGCGCTTTACAGTCCGCAACGGCGGTTCTGGATATATTGATGTTCCTGTGGCGGCCTTAAAATCTCCTTTTTCGGAACTGGAAATAACTGAAAACGCAGAGCAGATAAAAAGCGTTATGGCTGTTCCCAGCGACTGGAATCTTCTTGAAAACTCTTCAGCCCTTGTTTCTTCTCCTGTTAATCCGATAAAAGTTGATCCAGGGCTTATAATGCAGTGGCCGCAAAAAAACTGGCGCGGCAACGATTACGAGCTTTTTGAATGGGACAGGTTTTCAAGCATACTTTTTTTTGATACTGCAAATTACTCTGTTCAAAACGACTTTTTCCGCCGGCTTGCTTTTTTTGTAGAAAAACAGGGCTTTAAGGGAAAACTTTTATCAGATGCGGAGCTTGAAGGCAAACACGGCTACAATGCGCATGACTACAGGGCCTACGATTTGGCGTGCTTCTTTGAAAAAGCCAGAGCCGAAAATTTTCCTTTGAATAAAAAAGAGCTTCTTTTGCGCGAAATCCTCCTCAAAAACTCAATTATCGTTCAAAACGAAGACGGAAGTTTTTCTGAAGGACGAGGCGCTGTAATTTCAATCAGCCAGGAAAGCCCTCTTTATTTGAGGACAACTTTTGTCGCGCATGAAGGCTGGCACGGAATATTTTTTGTTGACGAAGATTTCCGCAATGCAGTTTCGAGCGTTTTTTATTCGCTTCAAATGGCAGATCCAAAAGCGATTGATTTTCTTATAAAGTATTTTAAGGTTACGCCTTCGCTTAATTATGACACCGAAGACGAGTATCTTCTAAAAAACGAATTTATGGCTTATATGCTTCAGCGTCCGGTTTCTGTTTGCGAAAAATATTTTACAGACATGGCATCCCGCTCTCATTCCCAGACTTTTATAAAAGAAGAAGCTGACTATATAATTGAAACAAAGGCGGCAGGTTTTTCCGGCTCGGCTCAAATGCTTGAAGATTACGTAAAACGCCGCTGGAATCTTTCCGCCGGACGCGTTTGGCTTTTAAGCCGCTAGATGTCAATATTGAACGAGCGTTCTGCGGCAACTGTCGTTATAGGCCCGTGCCCCGGCATAATCGTCGTGTCCTCGGGCTGAGAGAGAATTTTCTGCTCAATTCCACGCTTTAAAATCATCTTTGAGTAATTTGAATTTGTTTCTCCGATTGTCCCGGCTCCTATTACATCTCCAGAAAAAAGCACAGTTCCGATTTTGTAGACAATCGAGTCTGGAGAATGTCCAGGCACAGGAAAATATTCAATTTCGAGGCCGGCAAGGTTCAGTCTTCCTTCGCCGTGGATTACCTTTGTCTGGATTCCAAAAATATTGGATTCGGCGGCATAAACGTCTGCGTCATAAATCTTTAAAAAGGTTTTTAGCCCGCGCAGCTGGTCTTCGTGGTTGTGGGTAACCAAAACTGCGACAGGCCTGTAATGGTTGTCCTCAAGCTGGTTTATCATCTCCTTTGTAATTTTTCCAGGATCGATGATTACGGCTTCGGAGGTCTTTTCGTTTACAACAGCATAGCAGTTTGAAAAGCTGTCAATGTTCAGGTGAAAGTAGATTTTCATTTAGTTTGCTCCTGTATTCGTCAGAGGATTTTCCTCGGCATCACCTGTAAAAAGCGCGCTTCCTCGCTTGTCAAAAATTGCCTCGTTTGTGTTTGAAAGCTTGAATGAAACGTTGTTTGTCTGGACTTCAAAAAAAACTGTTTTTTTAATGTTGCAGTTTCTTATGGAAGTGTCCACCAAATGGGAGCGTATAAAACGGCTGTTGTACAAATCAGAATCATCAAAAGAAGACTGGTAGCTTGAAAGTCCGTTAAAATTGTCCTGGATTAAATCAGAGCCAGTAAAAAGCACGTGAATGAGTTTTGTTCCGGCGAAAGAACAGAACTGCATGTTGCTTTGAATCAGATTGCAATCCGTAAAAACTGTAAAGTCGAATTTGCACATTCTGCAGTGGATTTTTACGCAGTCCAGTTCAGAAAAAAAACAGTGGGAAAAATCGCAGCCGTAAAAGCGGTGCCCACTCAACGCAGATTTTGAAAACGTTATTCCTGAACAGTTAAGGCCGACAATTTTCTGGTTTTTGGAAATGTATTTGAGAAGGTCGTTTTTTGCTTTTTCAGGCTCTTTTGTATGCCTGTAGCAGAACTGAGAATTTTCGATTAAGTTTCCGTTTTCGTCGATGCAAGAAATTGAATTGCGCTTGCAGCCAGGATGTGCGCATGGATTATTTAAAAACATAAATCAATTGTATGGGATTGAATGATTTTTATCAAATATTTAAACTGTATTTATGTGCAGAAAATGTGGAAAACAAATTGAAATTTCAGAAATTTATAGAAATACAGTCTGCCCTGTTTGCGGCGCGGATTTGCACAGTTGCATAAACTGCCGTTTTTATTCGCCGGAAAGTCATTTTGGCTGCAAAGAAACGGTTGAAGAGCTTGTTGCGGACAAGGAGCGTTCTAATTTTTGCGAGCATTTTTCTGTAAATAAAGGCGGTTTTGCAGGAGCCGGCAGTTTTTCTCAAAAGTCCCAGGAAGCGCGTTCTGCCTTTAACTCTCTTTTTGGAAACTAAAAATGAATTCTGATTTTTGTTGCGCCGATTTTGCTTTTTTAGACTCTGGAACAGGCGGAATTCCGTATATGCTTGCATTAAAGCAAAAGCAGCCGTCCGCCCGGTGTGTTTACCTCGGAGATACAAAGCATTTTCCTTACGGCGAAAAATCTGTTGAAGAAATTGCTGAATGCGCGTCGGAATCGATTTCTCTTATTGTAAAAAAATGGAATCCGCGCGCTTTAATAATCGCCTGCAATACGATTTCTGTAACTGCGCTAGAAAGGCTGCGTTCTCTTTTTCCTAAATTGCCGATTGTAGGAACAGTTCCGGCAATAAAACTTGCGGCAAGGCTTACACTGAATAAAAAGATCGGCTTTTTAGCGACAAACGCTTCGGTCAATTCTCCTTATAGCAAAAAGCTGATTGATGATTTTGCGGATAATTGCCAGGTTTATTGCCGTGGAGATCCGGAGCTTGTGCGTTTTATCGAAAAGGATTTTTTTACGGCCTCTATTGAACAGAAAAAAAATGCGGTAAAGCCTGCGGTTGATTTTTTTGCCTCAAAAGGCTGCGATGTAATAGTGCTTGGATGCACTCACTTTACTCATATAGCAGATATAATGCAGCTTGCCGCCGGAAACAATGTAAAAGTTATCGACAGCAGGGAAGGGGTTTCCAGGCAGGCAATCCGCGTCGAAAGCGAAGGTTCTTCTAAAAAAACAGAGTATCTTTCTGAGCCTTTTAAGGATATGTCTTTTTTTGCAACCGCCGCTAATCCTAAGGAAGAAAAAGAATATAAACTGCTTTGCAAAAGGCTTGATATTCCCTGGGGCGGAATTGTCCAATAAAAAAACGGCTTACGGGCATGCGGAAAGCAGACCTGTAAGCCGTTGCGTTGCTCAGGAAGCTAATAAGCTATTGAAGTTTTTTTGCAATTTCGTCTATAAAGTCCCATGAGTTTACTATGCGTTCTGCTTTTGGCTCTGCAAGAAGAGCCAGGTCTCCAGTCATTGTTCCGCTTTCGATTACGTCGAGAGTGGCTTTTTCGAGTTTTTTTGCAAAGTCTGCCAGATCCTGGGTTCCGTCGAGCTCGCCGCGTTTTTTGAGCGCTCCTGTCCAGGCAAAGATTGTCGCAACTGGGTTTGTAGAAGTTTTTTCGCCTTTGAGATAGCGGTAATAGTGCCTTTGAACAGTTCCGTGGCTTGCCTCGTATTCAAACTCGCCGTTTGGAGAAACAAGGACTGAGGTCATCATTGCAAGGCTTCCGCATGCAGAGGCAATCATGTCGCTCATAACGTCGCCGTCATAGTTTTTGCATGCCCACAAGAATCCGCCCTTTGACTTCATTACGCGCGCAACAGCGTCGTCAATCAGAGTGTAAAAATATTCAATTCCAGCTTTCTCGAACTTTTCTTTAAATTCTTCGTCATAGACTTTCTGGAAGATTGCCTTGAAGTTGCCGTCGTAGATTTTAGAAATAGTGTCCTTTGTTCCGAGCCAGCAGTCGATTTTTTGATCGAGGGCATAGTTAAAGCAGCAGCGGGCAAAGCTTTCGATTGAAGAATCAAGGTTGTGCATTCCCTGAAGAACGCCAGGACCTTTCATAACCTGAATTGTTTTTCTTATTTCTTTTCCATCTTCGCCGGTAAATACAAGCTCCGCTTTTCCTGCGCATGGAGTCTTGATTTCGCAGTTTTTGTAGACATCGCCATAGCCATGGCGGCCGAGGACAATTGGCTTTTCCCAGCTTGACACGTTGCAGTGAATGTTTTTTACAAAAATAGGCGCGCGGAAAATTGTTCCGTCAAGCTCTCCGCGCAAAATTCCGTTTGGAGAAGGAGTGAGCCGCTTTAAATGGTATTCTTCCATTCTGGCAGCGTTGGAAGTGATTGTAGCGCATTTCACGCCGACACGAAGCCGTTTGATTGCATTTGCCGCATCGTAAGTTACTTTGTCGTCTGTTTCGTCGCGGTTTTTAAGGCCCAAGTCGTAATATTCGGTCTTGAGATCAACAAAAGGTTCCAAAAGTTTTTCTTTGATTACAGCCCAAAGCACGCGAGTCATCTCGTCGCCGTCGAGCTCCGCAATTGCGTTTTTCATCTGTATTTTAGACATAGCACACCTCAAATTCTATTAAACTGATTATATAGAAAAATAAAATCTCTGAAAATAAGCAACGCAAAAAAAATGGCGGGGATTGCGGGGGCGCGTATGGGATTATCGGGTCAAGCCCGATAATGACAAAGGGGCAAGCC
>NZ_DBJD01000090.1:80924-84181 GCF_002297065.1 Treponema sp. UBA785
TTTTAATAATTTTCAAATTCGCCAATCAATTCGCCTATAATCGGAATCAGCTGTTTTTTGCGGCTGACTATGTCTTTTAAGAAATAAACCTGCTCTTCAACCTTAGGAAAATGCAGAAAATCCATGAACTTTTTTTCGCCTGCAACGAGCATCAGCGAATTTAGATTTGAAATGTCTGTTGCCAAAAGCGCGCTGAACAGCGCTTTCCGCTCTTTTTTCTGTTCCTCCAGCTGGGCGATAAATTCTTCTTTCCGCCTTAGAATTTCCTGGGTTCCGTCAACTTCAATCTGGCTTACGGTAAATGTCTCTCCGGCCTCAGAGTATTCTTTTAAGTCCTGGGCGATAATCTGCAATGCGGTTCTGTCTTTAATGCGGCTTCCGGCCTTTATTATTTCTTCGCCGAAAGATTGAATTTCAAGGCCTGTAATCTTGCTCAGAATATTGGCGATTTCGACGTCTGTTTTAGTTGTCGTAGCCGACTTTAAAATCAAGGTGTCGCTCAAAATTCCGCTCAAAAGAAGGCTTGCGATTTTTACAGGAATTTCAATCTTGTTTTCTATAAAGAGCCTTGAGATAATTGTGGAAGTTGAGCCAAGAGGCATATTTATAAAAGTAATCGGACTTTTTGTCGGGGCAGGGCCTATTCTGTGGTGATCGATTATTTCCGCGATTGTGTAGTTTTCGATTCCATCGACCGCCTGAGAAAGCTCGTTATGGTCAACAAGCGCAACTTCAAGGTCAGGCTCGTTGTGGAGATCTATTTCCGACATAATTCCAATCACCTTGTTTTCGTCGTCAACAACAGGAAGAAGACGCAGCGGACTTGAGAGAATTTCTTTTTTTACGTTTGCAAGCAGGTCTTTTGCCTGGAGCGCTTTTAGAGAAGTATTTGCAACCTTAAAAACCGGAACCGAATACATAATGAGCATAGAAGTTGAAGAAGTGTTGAGCGGGCTTAAAATTATTGTTGTTCCGATTTTTTTTGCAAGCTCAATTACCTTTGGGCTTGGAGTCCTTGAGCCTGTTATGATTAAAATATCCGCCTTGTTTTCGAGGCAGAAAAGCTGAATGTCTTCGCGGTCGCCGGTTACAACGATAACCGGCTGCGAAAGGTGGGATTTGAGAGTGTTGGAAAAAGAAGAAAAGCTTGTCGATGCCAGAATAATCTTAAATTCGCGCTGCCTTTCCGGATTGTGCTCGCTCAAAAAAGAGGCTTTTAGTGTTTCCTTTAAAAGCTTTGCCGAAGTAAAAAGCGAAAGATGGTGCATCGGGTCAAAGTTGTCAAAAATGCTCTTAAAAATCAAGTCGCTGGAAATAAGCCCCTTGTAAAGCCCGGATTTGTCAACGACAGGAAGAACATTTACTTTTTTGTCGCGCATCTTGCTGACCGCATTCCAGATCGACTCGTTTTCGCCGGTTGTAATTGCGCCTTTGTGCATGAAATATTCGACCTTTGGCAAAAGGTCTGGAATAAAAAGAGGCGGGGAGATACCGAATTTCTTGTAGATATAGTCAGTCTGCGGATTTAAGTGTCCTGCGCGGCATGCAGAATAATGCTCAAAGCCCATCTTTTTTTTCAAAAGCTCAAGAGCAGTGCTGCTGACAATCGAATCAGTGTCAGGGTTTTTGTGCCCAAAAATAAGAATCCTCTTCATAAAATCACCCCAAAGTCTTGCGAAGATTGTAGCCCAAAAACAAAAAAAAATGAATTCCAATAGATTATCGGGTCAAGCCTGTAATGACAGCAGGCTCAAGCCGATAATGACAGTTTTTTTGTCATTGCCGTGCTTGACGCCGCGCGCCTTTAAAAAGATGCGCGGCGGCCGCCTATAAATGGGCGGACTTTACGCTACCATGATTTCGGAGTCGATGTTCGCGGTAAAATAGGTGCTTCCGGGCTTTGTTACAACGCTTATGCTGTAGCTTCCGGCGCTCAGGCTGGAAGGAACTACAATATCCACAATGTTTGAGCCGCGGCGGTTGTAGGTTTCCATGCGGACCGGGCCGGTTTCGTTTTCCAGAAACACACCCTGCGCATTGTCCTCAATGTCAAAAGAAAGGTTTCTTCCGTGCAGCCGGAGCGTTTTTCCCGTAGCCGCGCTTAAAATGCTGCTTTCGCTTGCGTCTTTTTGAAGGACTGTAACCCTGTAGATTTTCGCCTCTCCAGATACGTCTGGCGGAAGCTGCCTGTATTCAAGCTTTGACTTTATCTGTGAAAAAGCGGCGGCGCTTGCGGTAAACAAAAGCCCCAGCGCATGGTTTCCAGTCCCTGGCGCAAATCCGTCTTGAATATTGGCGCAAGTTCCTGTGGCGTTGGCGCGGAGCGAGCCGAACGGAAGCTCCACGTTGTAGCCTTTTGAAATATACTTTACAACGATTTTTTCCATTACAGAAAGCATTCCAAGATAGTCTGCCTCTGTAAAAGAGGAGTTCCAGTCCGCCATTTCCGCGGCAAGTTTTTCCTGGCTCAAAGTCTGAGAGCAAGAGCTTCTAAAGCAGAAGCCGTCCTTTGATTCATCGCTAATAAGTGAATTTTTTATAGTTTTGATATTTAACATAATGTTTTCCTTGCAATAAAATTGCTTTTTTTCGTACCGGCGCAAAGAATCGTGCGCATTCGATTTTCATTGACAAGGAGAGCCAGATATGATAGAATCATAATCGCTTAGAATTTGATTGGGAATCAATATTGGCTCCCGGCTAGAAAGCCTTTTTCCGCAAGTGTTGACGCGCTTACCGAAACAGGCTTTTTTTTATTTATAGAATGCTTTCATGCCACCTCCTTTTTTCCTATGCACTTTCTTATGCTGTCCATAAAAAAGTCTTTTCCTTCGAGCTGCACAGCCCTCATTCCTATATGGAACTTTTCTTCCATCATGAACATAAGGCTCATAGCCATTGAAAAACAGGTTGCCTCAACTTCGCCGTTTATGCTCTGCTGTGTGTGCCGCAGCCTTATATGCGCAAATTCGTGCAGGATAATTTGCATTGTCTCCACAGCGTTATGGCTGTCGTTGTATGCAATCATCCTAAGCTGTTCTCTGGTTTCATTGTCTGGAAACAAAAGACAGACTCCCTCGTCCCATAGGCTTAGGGAATTTTCTTTGAACCGCTCGAGATTTTCCGGCGAAAAGGATGAGAATTTTTTGACTTTAATTCCCATGCCTTCAATCATCTTTTTGTAGTCAAAGCCTTCCTTATAGTATTCTTCCTCGCTCAGCACGGAAAACACTTCAAGAAGAATCTCATTTATCCGC
>NZ_DBJD01000090.1:84235-84673 GCF_002297065.1 Treponema sp. UBA785
CTTTTTCCCGCCTGCAATCTGCGGCGCTGTGATGTTTTTAATAGCTTTTTCCATAAGCCTCCTTTTTGCTTAATCGCCTTCTGGACGTTTGTACTCGTCCATCAGAATTTCCATAAGATTTTTTTTCTGATTGTAGCTTAAGTCATCCTTGCTCGAGGCAAGCAGTATCTTCAGCTGGTCGTAACCGTAGCTGGAGTCGTTCCCAATCAGATAGTCGGTTGTTGTGTGAAGTGTGTTCGCAATGTTTGCAAGCACATCCGTTCTTGGCAGGCGTCCGCTTGTCATGTAGCGGCTGAACGCAGCCTCTGTGATTCCGCAAATCTCGCAAAGCTTTTTCTGCGAGTAGCGGTTCTCCTTCATAAGTTTTTTTACCCTCCCTGCAAAGAATTTTTCTTTTTCTGCTGCCATATACTACCCCCATAAAAAGTCAAGATTAAA
>NZ_DBJD01000044.1:0-395 GCF_002297065.1 Treponema sp. UBA785
CATTTTCCGTCAAATCCGGCATTTTTTATTACGGTTTTTGCAATTTTTTTGTCAGAATTTTCGGTCACAAAAACCCTCGGCTCTTCAAATTCCTGAACCTTTTTTGAAAGAAAGGCAACCGTTTCAAAACTTGCTTCCGTTTCTGCCGAACATCCGGAAAAAGCAGCAAAATATTTTGCTCCAAGCTCGTCGGTCATATAACGGAACGGAAAACGGTCGCAGAAAATCAAAGGTTTTGAAGAAAAGTCATTTTTTTTGGAAAGCTCAAGCGCAATTTCCGAAAGAGAATCAAGTTTTTTAAGATAATTCTGCAAATTTTTTGCATAAACAGAAGAATTTGCAAGATCCAAAACTTCAAGATATTCCGCAATTTTTATAACAGCGGTCTTTGCATT
>NZ_DBJD01000044.1:504-8443 GCF_002297065.1 Treponema sp. UBA785
TTGCTTTGCATGCCTTCTACGTTTTCTTCTTCCTTAACATTTTGCGCAAGAATTTCCATTAGATTTACAGTAAATTGATTTTTGTTGTTTGAATTTTTTATAACCTGAGAAACCCAAAAATCGCTTTCGCCGCCAACATATATAAAAAGGTCAGAACTTGCAATTTTTACAATGTCGGCCGTGCTCGGCTGGTAAGAATGAAGGTCTGTTCCGTTTTTTGCAAGAAGTTCAAGCTCAAAACTGTCGCTGCCTTCAATCAAATTTTTAACCCAATCGTATTCTGGAAAAATTGTTGCAACAACTTTTATTTTTTGTTTTTCTGCTTCAGATTCTGTTTTTGTATTTTGATTTTTTTTGCAGCCTGCAAAACTCAGAGCAAGAACCGCCGCAAAAAAAAACGTAACAACTTTATTCATTTTCATTTTTTTCTCCACAACTTTTGCAAATTCCAACCAAGGTGCTTTCGCCACGGCTCACTTCAAATCCTGTATTTTTTTCAAGAGCAGCAACAAGTTTTTCCGCAGCCGCTTCATCGAAATGAAAAATTTTTCCGCATTTCTGGCACGAAAGGTGAATATGTGTCCGGCAGGAATTGCAATCAAAAAACTGATAGAAAGATTCTCTCGAACCTGGTTTTGAACATCTTTTAATTTTTCCTTCAGATTCCAGCTCCGCCAAATTTCTGTAAATGGCGCTTTTGCTGATTTCTTTTCCGCTCAAGGCAAGCTCAATTTGTTTTGCAGAAAACATCTTGTCGGGATTTTCGCTAAAAAACGAAAGAAGAGAATTTCTCTGCTCAGTAGAATAATTGATTTTCGCCATATTTCAATTTGCGAATTAGTCGCAAATTGATTTAAGCATAATGCAAAATTTCATTCAAGATTTTTCAATAAATTATCAAAAAAAAGAATAAAAATTGTAAGAAAAATTGAAATTTTAAAATCTGCGCTATAACTAAATCCGCGCCTGAGCCGTATAGAGATTAAAATATTCGCCTTTTTTGTTCAAAAGCTGTTCGTGAGTTCCGGTTTCTACAATTTTGTGGTTTTCCAAAACGGCAATTTTGTCCGCATTTTTTATCGTACTCAGGCGATGCGCAATTACAAAAGCCGTGCGTCCGCTGCACAACCTGTCAAAAGCATTTTGGATTTTTTGCTCGGTAATGCTGTCGAGAGCGCTTGTTGCTTCGTCCAGAACCAGAACAGGAGGATTTTTTAAGAAAACGCGCGCAATGCTTATCCGCTGTTTTTGTCCGCCGGAAAGCTTAATTCCACGCTCGCCGATTACGCTGTCAAAACCGTTCTGCATATTCATTATGTCGTCGTAAATCTCCGCTTCTTTTGCAGCCTCAATAATTTCTTCCTCAGTTGCCTCCGGCCGCCCATAAGCAATATTTTCTCTTATTGTTCCAGCAAACATAAAAACATCCTGCTGAACAAAACCAATTTGCGAACGAAGAGATTTTAACTTGTAATCGCGAATATCAATTCCGTTTATTTTTATTGAACCGTCCTTAACTTCATAAAAACGCGCAAGAAGATTGCAGAGAGTTGTTTTTCCACCGCCACTCGGTCCGACAAAAGCGACAGTCTGTCCTTTTTTTACTTCGAGAGAAATGTTTTTTAAGACAGGAAAATTTTCCGAATAACCAAAGCTTACGTTTTCAAAATCTACATTTTCAATTTTTGCAGAAAGTTCTACTGCGCCAGGTTTTTCCGGCATTTCTTCGTGAATTTGCATCATTTCCGAAAAACGCATAAATCCTGCCATTCCAGTGCTAAACTGCTCAACAAAATTTGCAAGACGACGGATTGGCTGCAAAAAAGCGGCAACAAACATATTTGCGGCAACCAAATCTCCGAGAGTCATTTTTCCTTTCATTATATAAAATCCGCCGACAGCCAGAATAATTACGCTCAAAATGTGAGTGACAAATTCCATTTTTGAGTGCATTCCGGCCATTGCCTTGTAATAAAGGCGTTTTGCGTCAAAAAAATTCTGATTGCTTTTTTCAAATTTTGAAAATTCGTAATCTTCATTTGTAAAAATTTTTGTAGTTCTTGCGCCGCTGATTGAACTTTCGACCGCCGAGTTGATTTCCGCAGTTTTTCCTTTTACAAGGCTCGAAGAACCCATTAAACTTTTTCGGCTCGAATAAACCGCAAAAATAAGAAGAGGCAAGGTTACAAAAACAATTACTGCAAGCTGCCAACGAATTGAAACCATTACAAAAAATGCGCCAAAAAGCGTTAAAAGCGAAATCAGCAAATCTTCCGGTCCGTGATGCGCTAGTTCAGAAATTTCAAAAAGATCAGTTGTACTGCGGCTCATAAGCTGACCAGTACGATTTTTGTCAAAAAAAGAAAATGACTGCTTTTCGATATGTTCAAAAATATCGCGCCGCATATCTTTTTCAACGGCGACACCAAAAACATGTCCAAAAAATGTAATAAACCATTGCGCAACAGTCCGCAAAACGCACATTAAAAAACAGAGCGCAATTATTGAAAAAAAAGTAAAAATTACAGTCCGCTGAATTGAACTATCGGCGGAATCTAAATATTGCGGCAAAACTTTATTCAATGTGAATCTTGAAATTACTGGAAAAACAACATCAACGGCGGCAACAAAAACTGCGCAGAACAAATCCGCAAAAAAGAGCCATTTATGCGGCTTAAAATACGAAAAAAACAGTTTGTATTCGTTTTTCTTTACATCTCTAAAACTTAACGGCAAGACCGCAGATTTTTTGTTTTTAGCCATTTTAGTTTTCTTCAACCCATTTTTTTATGCCGTTTACAACATCGACATCAATCTGATGTTCAACACGGCAAGCATTTTCTTCGCACTGCTCTTCCGAAAGCCCCGTAATTTTCTGCAAAAAAAGTGTTAAAAGTTTGTGACGTCCATAAACATCTTCCGCCTTAAGCTGGCCTTTTTCCGTCAATTTAATCGTGTTGCCGAGCGTAAATTCTATATAACCGTCTTTTTCCAAAAGTCCCATTGCCCGGCTTACGCTTGGACGAGAAACAGCAAGTTTATTAGCAACATCAACGGAGCGGACAAAACCATTTTCAAGCTGCAAGCGCAAAATTGCCTCAAGATAGTCTTCACCAGATTCGTACATCGCACTTCCCCCTGCGTCAATTTTCTTCAATATATTCAGACTATTTTAGCAAAAAAAACATTTCCGTGCCATAATAAAAGCTCGTTATGAACAACAGCAGCAAAAATCAGTTTTAAGCATAAAAATTCCATTCATTATAAAATCATTCTCAAATCCGTGTGACATTCTGCAAAAATTAAAATAGAATAGCATTATTGAATTTGATTTCGGGCTTATTTTTTGTCCGCAAATCCTCGATTTTTAACCACGATATTCAAATATTACAAAAACTGGAGATTCCTCATGGACGATTCATTTTCTATCCGAACGGTTACGCCAAATGACATGGCTACTTTAAAATCACTTATTCTTGGGCTTGCAGAACACGAACGCCGGCCTCAAGATGTAACAGGAACCGAAGACGAGATGCGCCACTGGCTTTTTGACCGTAAAATTGCCACCGCGCTTTTTGCAGAACTTGACGGTCAGGCAATCGGCTATGCGATTTATTATCCGGTTTATGGTTCTTATTCGGCTCGCGGACGTGTTTATATCGAAGATATTTATTTTAAGCCAGAATTCCGCGGAAAAGGCTACGGAACAAGGCTTTTGGCTCATATTTGCAAAAAAGTTCTCGAAGAAGGCTATATTGGACTGGAATGGAGCGCTCTCGATTTTAACACAGGTTCAATCGACTATTATTTAAAACTCGGTGCAAAAAAAGAAAAAGGCCGTACATATTTTGATTTTTCAAAAGAATGTATGGAAAAACTTATAGCCCGAATTTCAAAATAATTTTTTACAGCATTTTCTACTGTTTTATAACCGGCAGTTCGATTACAAAACGCGCGCCGTTTTTCTTGTCCAAGCGGTCGGTTACATACAGCTTGCCATCGTGAGCTTTTATGATATGGGCCGCAATTGAAAGTCCAAGACCTGTTCCGCCCATATCCCGGCTGCGGCCTTTGTCAATTCTGTAAAAGCGTTCAAAAATCCGCTCCCTATATTCATTTGGAATTCCTTGGCCGTTGTCCTCCACCGAAATTTGAACAAGGTTTCTCTCTGCAAAAAGTTTTACTTTACAGTCGACTTCGGTATTTTCCGGACAGTATTTTATTGCGTTGTCGATTAAATTCCCCAAGGCTTCGTCAAAAAGTCCTTCGTTGAGCATACAGCAGACTTTATCGCTTTTTCCAACATCAACCGAACACAAAAGTTTTATATTTTTTAGTTCCGCCTTGCTCATAAAACGTTCGCAAACTTGTTTTGTGGCAGCAACAACATCGTGCTTCATGGTTTCTGGTTTTTTGTTGTCTTTTTCAAGTCTTGAAAGCGTAAGCAAATCTTCAATAATAGCCATCAGCCTTATGCTTTGAGCGTTTATGATTTGCAAAAAGTGAATTGCGGTAGGCTTGTCATCGATTGCGCCATCAAGCAAAGTTTCCGTAAAACCCGTAATCGATGTAACAGGAGTTTTCAATTCGTGCGAAACATTTGAAACAAAATCCTTGCGAACCTGCTCAAGACGCTGCATTTCTGTCGCCATAATTTCCATTCGGTTGCCAAGCTTTCTAAGTTCAGAAGGAGAGCGTACAGTGCTTTTTGCGTCAAAATTTCCTTTTTTATATTCTCCTGAAAGAATTTCAAGTTTTTTAATCTGATGAACGATATAAGCAGAAACAATGAACGTAAGAAGCAGAATTATTACAAAAACCGTGCACATGGTTTCGATTATTTGTTTTTTTGAGCTCGTTGAAAAATAAACTGACATCGAAAGCGGAACCGAGAGCCTTAATGCGTAAATTCCGTTTTTTGTCTGAATCGGCAAGGCATAGTACATTACGTTGTCGTTTGAAACCGTACTTTTACGAATCGCCTTTCCTTCTTTTCCAGAAAGCGCCGCCGAAATTTCTTCGCGGTCTTTGTGATTTTCGAGAGTTGAAATTTCATCAGCTTCAGAATCGCCAATCACATTTCCATCTGGAGCAACAAGCGTTATGCGAAAATCTTTTGACAAGGAATTTGAACCGCGAAATCCAACAGAATCCGTAAAATTGAATTTTTTCAAAAATTCGTCAATATTTTTATCTTTATTTTTTTCGCCTAAATGCTCAGACACAATTTGAACAAGCGAATTTCCAAAAACACTCAAATTCTCTTCAGTTTGATTTTCCGCAACCGTCCGAACCGACAAAATATTCTGCTTTAAAAGATAAAAAAATCCACAAGTCAAAATAAGTCCGTTCAGAACAAAAAGCAAAACTGTAATCGAAACTGTTTTTTTCTTAATCATTTACTCAACTGCCTCTTCTCCGTACATTCTGTAGCCAACACCGCGAATTGTTTCAATCATTTCTTTGCAGCCAGCGTCAGAAAGCTTGTGCCGGATACTCAAAATTTGAACGTCAATTGCCCGTTCTGTAACAGGATAATCCGAACCTTTGATTGCATTTATAATCTGCTGGCGAGAGAAAACCTGTCCTGCATGACGCACAAGATGTTCAAGAATTGCAAATTCAGTCGCAGTAAATTCAACCTTTTTGCCTTCAACCAAAACTTCGTGACGCGGAATATCGACAGAAATTGGGCCGGCAGTCAAAACGTCCCCAGAAACCGCAGGAGAGTTTTGATTTTGAGCACGACGCAACACAGATTGAATTCGGGCAAGCAAAACTTTTGTAGAAAATGGTTTTGTAATATAATCATCCGCTCCAAGTTCAAGTCCAGTAACAATGTCGCTTTCTTCGGTTTTTGCGGTAACCATGATGACTGGAATTGAGCGGGTAGAATCATCGCCTTTTAAAATCCGGCAGACGTCAAGACCGCTCATGTCAGGCAGCATAAGATCAAGAAGAATCAGATCTGGTTTTTCCAACCGCGCAAACTGAACCGCCTGAAGCGCATTTTCCGCACAAACCGTTTCAAACCCGCTTTTTTCAACATTGTATTTTATAAGTTCACGAATCGGCTCTTCGTCGTCAGTAATTAAAATTTTCATACCAATTCTCCCATATTTTGTTTTTTGCCGCTTTTTGACCGAAAATTGCCCGATCTGAGCATCCACTTTCTGCCTTTTAACCGCAAATCCCCGCCTAAACCGCAAATTGCCCGGTCTGACCGCTCAGTTTCCGCAAGCCGCAAATTACGCAGTTTTTCCGTCGTTCAGCATTGTTTTTACCGAATGTGCAATATTTACAGTGTGATCGCCGATTCTTTCAAAATACTTTGCAATCATCAGCACTTCAAGAGTCTGTTCCGCAGTTTTTCTGTCAGTTTTTTCGCCGCTTCCCATCATATCGACAAGGATGTTTTTTTCTTTTAAGAAAAGCTCATCAACATCATCATCCATTTTTTCAACAGTTGCCGCAAGTTCTGCATCCCGCCTTACAAACGAAGAAACCGCAGTGTTCAGCATTTTTATTGTAATATCTGCCATTTGCGTAATCAACTTATTGTATTCATTTTTTTTAAAATCAATATGGTTTGAAATTTCCGCAATGTCGCTTCCCTGGTCGCCTATTCGTTCCATATCAATTATCATACGAAGAGCCGCGCTTATAACTCGCAAATCTCCCGCAACCGGCTGCTGCTGCTGTAAAAGCCTCATGCACATTGCCTGAATTTCACGTTTTTTTACGTCGGTATTTCTTTCACATTCCATTGCACGTTCAATCATTTCTTTTTGACCAGTCACAAGCGCCTGCATTGCGTAAGTCAAACAATCTTCACATTCCGAGCCAAGAAAAACCAGCGCATCGTTAAGTTCCTTGAGCTGATTATCAAATTTAGTTCTCATGATTTCCTCCTGCTTTGCACCGCATTAGCGGCGAGCCATGGATGGCGAGAATCACAGTTTGTGAAAGCAACGCTTGAACAAACTGTAATGATAAAAATTACAAGGATGTAATTTTTATCATGCCTCCTGCTTTGCACCGCAAACTTTGTTTTTTTTGAATAATTTGAATAAATCAACCGAAACGGCCGGTAATATATTCTTCCGTTTTTTTGTTTTTTGGAGTAGAAAAAATCTGTTCGGTTTCGCCGTATTCCACAACCTTTCCAAGCAAGAAAAATGCCGTTCTGTCGCTGATTCTCGCCGCCTGCTGCATGTTGTGAGTTACAATTACAATTGTCAGGTCATTTCTAAGCTGGTCGCAAAGTTCTTCAATTTTTCCGGTCGAAATCGGGTCGAGGGCAGAAGTCGGTTCGTCCATAAGCAAAACTTCTGGATTTACGGCAAGAGCACGCGCAATACAAAGCCTTTGCTGCTGACCTCCGCTCATTCCCAGCGCACTTTTATTAAGGCGGTCTTTAACTTCGTCCCAAATTGCCGCTTCGCGCAAAGATTTTTCAACAATTTCGTCCAAGTCCGCTTTTTTTGTAATTCCATGAGTTCGAGGCCCGTAAGCAATATTGTTGTAAATGCTCATTGGAAAAGGATTCGGCTTCTGAAAGACCATTCCAACGCGTTTTCTAAGCAAATTTACATCGCAGCCCTCATAAATGCTAGTTCCGTCAAGCAAAACATCTCCAGAAATTTTGCAATTTTCGACCAAATCATTCATTCTGTTCAAAGATTTTAGCAAAGTCGACTTGCCGCAACCGCTCGGTCCAATAAAAGCCGTAATTTTATTTTCAGGAATATCCATATCTATCGAATGCAAGGCCTGAAAATTTCCATAAAACAAATCAAAATTGCGTATTGAAATCTTCGCTTTCGGAAAATTATTGTTTTCTCCCATATTGCATCTGCTCCTCTAATTTTTATTTTTTAGGCGGCTTTTTGTCGGTTTTGACCGCCAAAAACCAGGCTATCCGTGGTTCCGTGCTAAC
>NZ_DBJD01000044.1:8589-22578 GCF_002297065.1 Treponema sp. UBA785
TTCAGCACAACTACAAACAGAACGAGCACAACCGCAGTCGCATACGCCTGCTCTGTCCGCAAACCTTCGCACCACAGCGAATACAAATGAACTGCAAGAGTTCGGCCGCTTCCCATTAAATTGTTCGGAATATGGGCTACAGTTCCTGCCGTATACAAAAGCGCCGCAGTTTCTCCAATTATTCTTCCTACGCTCAAAACAATTCCATTTACAATTCCAGGAACTGCAACCGGCAGGACAATCTTAAATACAGTGCGCAGTTTTCCAGCGCCAAGACCAAAACTTGCTTCTCTGTACGTCATTGGAACAGAAAGCAAGGCTTCTTCAGAAGTTCTCATTATTACTGGCAAAATCATAATTGCCAAAGTGCAGCAGCCTGCCAAAAGCGAAAACTGCCATTTCAACGCAGTTACAAAAAGCAAAAGTCCAAACAAACCGTAAACAATCGACGGAATTCCTGTAAGAGTTTCCGCCGTAATTCTAATCACACGGACAAAACGGTTTCCGGCTTTTGCATATTCTGCCAAATAAATCGCCGCTCCAACACCAACCGGAACTGCCATAACAAGCGAAACAACCAGCACAATCGCAGTGTTTACCAATGCCGGAAAGAGAGAGGCATTTTCGCTCGTGTAATGCAAAGAAAAAAGCGACGGATTTATATACATCGCGCCTTTTGCAAAAATATAAATCACAAGACCTGCAATAATTGCAAAAGTAACAAATGCGCAAGTTCTTAAAATAAACCGAAAAATTGCAGATTGTTTTGTCTGATTCATATCAATTCCTCCAAAAACTGCTAACTGCTATTTTTACGCCTTTTTCTTTGTTATCATAAATACAAAATTTATAATCAAAATAAAAAAGAATAAAACAACCGAAGTTGCAATCAATGCTTCACGGTGAAGTCCGGCGGCATATCCCATTTCAAGAACAATATTTGCCGTTAAAGTGCGGATTCCTTTTACAAGTCCGCGAGGCATAACCGCCTGATTTCCGGCAACCATAATTACAGCCATAGTTTCGCCGACCGCACGTCCAACTCCAAGAATAATTCCCGCAATAATTCCAGATTTTGCGGCAGGAAGCTCAGCAAAAAATACGCTTCGCTCCTTACAGGCGCCCAAAGCAAGAGAGCCTTCGTAATAAAGCTCAGGAACAGCCCTCAAAGAAGTTTCGCTAACGCTTATAATCGTCGGAAGAATCATTATTGCAAGCACAATCGAAGCAGCAAGAATACTAGTTCCGCTTCCTCCAAAAACTGAACGGATTACCGGCACAATAGCCGTCAAACCAAAAAATCCGTATACGACAGAAGGAATTCCAGCCAAAAGATTTACACCGTGCTTCATAACAGGATAAAACTTTGCAGGACAAAAACGAGCCATATAAATCGCCGTCATAATTCCAAATGGAACGCCAAGAATAATTGCACCGAATGTTACGACAAGGCTTCCAACAATCATTGGAAAAATTCCGTACAAATCAATCTCAGGCTTCCATTTCATTCCAAGCAAAAAGTTTCCAAAACCAATTTTCTGCATTGCCGGCACGCCATTTGCAAACATAAAAAAACAAATCAATGCAACCGCCGCAACACTCACGCTCGCCGCAAGCAAAAAAATCAATTTCATTGTCGATTCTAATTTTGTTTTCAAAATATTTCCTTCAACAATTCAAGAACTAAAAAACTGGACTGCCCTCAAAAATCACGCATGCTCCGTTTTTAAGCATTCACATCACTTTTTTTGACAGTCCGCCTTTTTTACCAACCAAAAACTACTTTACTTCGCTCCACTTTGTAATTTCGCCTACAAAGATTTTGCGAACCTGTTCTTTTGTAAGACCATTTGCAGGATTCTTCTTGTTTACTACAACTGCAATACCGTCGATTGCGATTTTGTCAGCATTTACGCCAGTTTCGCTTGCTTTAAGGTCACGGCTAGCCATACCAATATCGCAAACACCCTGAATTGCACTGTTTACACCTGTTGTAGAATCACTCTGAGAAACTTCAACAACGATTCCAGGGTTTACTTCTTTGAATGCTTCAGCAAGTTTTTCCATAACAGGGAAAACCGAAGAAGAACCAGCAACTGTAACTTTTCCAGATTTTACATTTGCAAGATATGGCTGATTTTTAGCAACAGCAATGTAGCCTTTCTTTTCTACAATTGCCTGGCCATCAGCAGAAAGAATAAATCTCTTAAATTCGCTCGCGGCAGGAGAAAGACCGTCTTTTGTTACAATGTTAAAAGGACGGCTAACTTTGTATGAGCCATTTTTGATATTTGCAACAGAAGCAACTGCACCGTCAATTTCCAAAGCCTTTACAGTGCTATTCAAAGAACCGAGGGAAATATATCCGATTGAAGAAGGATTTCCAGAAACAGAAGTAATTACAACTTCTGTACTGTTTGTAATATCAGCGGAATCAACTGTCATATCAACTTTTTTGCCCTGAGCATTTTTAGCTTCGACACCAAAAAGTTCAACAAAAGCTCCGCGGGTTCCAGAGCCAGCCTCACGAGAAATTACAGTAATCGAATCCTTAATTTTTCCATCTTTCTTTCCCCATGGCCAAGCCCACAAATCTGAACCAAAAAGAGCCAAACCAGCAACTGCCAAAACTGCAATCTTATTAATTTTCATAGTAAAAACCTCCTGTATGAAAATCTAATTTACAATAAGCAATTTAAGTCTGCGCTGTAAAAATTGTGCTATAAAATTGTTAAAATTCGGTTAAATTTTTTGGAGCGCATTTTTCTCTCAATCCGGCCAACCGCCACTTGCTCACGCGCGGTGCTTCGCACAGCCTGCGGCTTGGCTAATGTCCGGGCTAAAAATTGCATAAAAAAAATCAAGTGCATCTGTAATTTTTTAGATTTTTTTTAGAAATATTGTTTTTTAGTGTTTTATCTATTATATTTAAAGTCAGATTTGCAGATGTAATATAACGGTAGTATACGACCTTCCCAAGGTTGGCGCGCGGGTTCGACTCCCGTCATCTGCTCATTTTGGAGTAAAGAGTTCGTGTCTCCTTATTTTTCGACAATCACCTGCATAAATATTTTTTCCCTTGTAATTCTTTTTGTTTTGGTTTCCGGGAATTCTATAATCAGCACTTATCAAAAAAATAAATTTCAGACAACAGGCGCAATTGTTTTTTTAATCTGCATTATGGAAGTGCTCACGATAATTTTTAACAACACTCCGCCAAAATTCAAATTTTTCCATATTGCTTCAAATTATATCGGTTTTAGCCTTACTCCAGCCGTCTACGTTTCTTTGAGCAAGGCACTTTTTCCACACATTGGCGAAAATCGTTTTAAAATAAATCCAATGGTTCTTTTATGCGCAATTTATTCGCTCTGGCTTCTTGTTTCGCTGATTGCAACTCCAAAATACAGCGTTTTTTACGTTGATAAAGAAAATCATTATTCAAGGGCAAAGGGCTTTTTTGTTTACGTAGTTTTTTACATGCTCAGTCTTTTTTATTTTTTGCTCACAAACATCCGGCTTTCTATGCGTTTTTGGAAAAATAACGGAATTGTACTGCTTCTTAACTTTTTGCTTGTTTTTTTTGGAAGCATCGTTCAATTTTTTTATCCCGAAATTCAAATTACGTGGCTTACAATAAACATTTCCCTCCTGACTTATTACATCTATCACACAACTCTTTACCAGCAGTTAGACGTCCAAACCTGTCTTTTAAATTACGGAAATTTAAAAAAATGGCTCTGCCGCCAAAAAAAAGACCACTGCATTGTTGTTGCAGAAATTGACAATTTTGCAAAACTTAAACTAAATTATTCACGCAAAGAAATCGACAGGATTATTGTGACTGTTTCAAAAATTTTCAATAAATTTTTCAAAAAATACGGTCAGTGCTACAGAATCGGAAGTGAAGAATTTTTAGCGACAATAAGCGACATGACGCTCAATTTTGACGAGCTCAACCGCAAATTTTTTATCGAATTTATAAAAGAAAGTTTCGATTTTAAAGAAATGCCTCTTGTTACTCTAGGTTACGCAAAAATTTCGAAAAATTCCGATTTAGACAAAATTTTATCGCTGACAGACATAAAAAAACGCGAATTCATAAAAAAACGTCCAGAATATTTGAGCTAAAAATCAATTTTTGCTTTATTCTGGCACAAAAATATAACCACATTTGCTCACAGAAACTATGTGGCGAGGATTTTTTTTGTCGTCCTCTATTAGATTGCGCAAAGTCCGGATATTTACGTAAATGTTGCTTTCGAGAGTTTTTTCGTCCGGAATAGGCTCATTCCAAACGTTTTGATAAATCGCCTCGAACGACAGGATTTTATTTGAATTTCGGATAAAATAAAGCATCATATCGAACTGTTTTTTTCGCATTGGAATTTTCTTTCCATTTTTACAAACCGTAAAAGAATTCAAATCAAGTTCAAAAATTCCATTGGCATAAATCGTTTCGAGTGTATTTTTGTTAAAATCAATTAGCAAAGATTTTTCAAGCATTCTTTTTATTCGCAAAATCAATTCTTCAATGTAAAAAGGCTTTGTAATATAATCGTCACAACCTTCTCTAAAACCTTCAACCTTGCTTTTTTCGGTATTTATCGAAGAGACAATCATAACTGGAAGAATTTTGTCTTGAAGCCGAATCGAATGTAAAACTCTCATTCCTCCAATGTCATCTCCAAGATTTAAATCCAAAATTACAAGGCTTATAAAATTTTTTGAAAGTTTTCTGTATGCGTCTTTTGCGTTAAAACATTGAATTACTTCAAATCCCTGCTCAACAAGATTTTTGGCAATAAAATTATTCAGCGACTCAGAATCTTCAACTACCATTATAATTTCTTTTTCGTCCATTCAACCAAGCCTCTTAAAAATCACAGTAAAAATACTGCCGCTCACTGCTTCAGAATTTTCCGCATATTCAAGCTCAAGCCCGTTCAATTTGCAAATTTCATTTACAACATAAAGCCCAAGCCCGACAGACTGCTCATTTTTTCCGTGTTTTGAACCAATTCCCGCAAAACGATTAAATAGAACCGGCCTTTTTTCTTCAGGAATTCCAACTCCATCATCAATTACACGCAAAAAAGTATTTTCTTCGCTTGCATCGATTCTAACTTTTATATTTCCTTCTGGAAAAGTATATTTTATCGCATTGTCTACAAGATTTACATAAATTCCTTTTAAACTGTTTTCGTCACAAAAAATGCGCGGATTTTGAAAATTACATTCAAATGCAAAAGCTTGATTTTTTCGTTTGGCTTTTTGAATCAAAAATTTGTTTTCTTCTAAAAGAAATTCTTCAAGATTTATAATTTTTGGATTTACAAGATAACGTCCGTCTGAAATTCTGTAAGAATTCAAAACATTCTGAATAATTATGTTTATCTGGCCGGCGCAATCGCAAATACTTTGAATTTCTGACAGAAGCCTCTCGCTTTTTTCGTCTTTTGCCATTTTCTGCAATTTTTGAATTTCATTCAATAAAACCGTGAGCGGCGTATTTACGTTGTGCGTTACAAAATACAAAAAAGTGCTTTTTTCTTTTTCGCTTTTTAAAAGCTCCTGTTTTTCAAGCCAAAGATTTCTGTAATTTTCGAGAATCCGAATTCGTCCAAGCAATGCCGAAATATCAAACGGCCGCACAAGAAAATCATTTATCTGGCCTTCAAAATTTTTTTCCATAAGATAAGAATTGTATTTGTTCACAAGCATCAAAACTGGAAACTCAAGAACCGCATATTTTTTCCGAATTGTCTTGCAAAGATAAAAAGCCTCGTCATTTTCCGATTCCGGCGAAATTATCAGCATTTGAATAAGATCGTCTTCGATTGCAAAAAGCGCTTTTTGAGAACGCTCCAAAATTCGCACAAAAAAACCATAAGACTGCAAAACAAGCCTCAAAGTCAGATTGTAAGAATTTACATCTCCATAAATTCCAATAGAAATTCTAGGTTCGACATCTTTTTTTACAGGAACATTTTTCACAAGCTGAAGCAAAATATCTTTTTCTGAAATTTTTTGATTATCGCTATAAGTTTTTTGACCAATTATGTCTTTTATAAGATGAATGTTTTTTGTAATAAGTCTGGCAGCAGAAATTTGAGAATTTTCGTCAAGCGGCTCAGAAAGAATTCCAGACATTGCCTGAATTGTCTGCAAAGGCTTTGAAATTTCGGACAAGACAGTTTCGTAAGATTCGTTTTTTTCGTCTTCAGTTTTTTTAACTGCCGATTTTTCGTCTTCGAGAGTGTCAGAAAAAAAATCCTGCAAAGAATCAGCTTTGTTTTCTTTTTCTTCAAAAATTGAATTGAGCATAAAACCCAAAACTGTAATCAAAATTTCTATGCACACTACGCTGTAAAAGACAATTTCAAAATATTCGCTTTTAAATTCATGCCAAAAAAAAAGAAAAATAAGAAGAATTACAGAAAATACGCTGATTAGTATCGAGAGATTTTTTTTCATTCGTTTCCCTCCGTAAAATATACATTTATTTTTCAAAAATTACCATTGCGCCTTAAAAAAATAGATTGAATGAAATATTCCATTCGTGCCAGTTTTTTTTATAATTGCGCAAAAAAGAATAGCCGCCCTTAAAAGACGCGTTTTTGGAAACAGACAGGCAGGTTTCAATTCCAAATTTTGAACGCAAATATTCGGTATCAAAAACATTCAGCATAAAGTCCGCATAAATTTTGGTTCTAAAAATATCAATTCCGGCAATAAAACCTGTTTCTCCGCCAGCAAAAAGTTCCGTTCCGTAACTGTACGACGGAGAAAAATAACAGTCGATTCCGGCCAAAGCATAAAGTTGAACTCTAGAAATTGGACGAATACTAAAACCGTACAAAGTTTTTAAGCGCCAGGCAAAATTTTCAGAACCGTCTTTGTCAAGATTTTTTTCAACCCCGGTCAAAAGCTGCGAAGCACCGTTAAAGAAAAATAAATCGCTTGTCGGAAGCGAAATTATCGAAAGCAAATCTGCTTTTTGAAGATAAAATTCGTTTCTAGAAAAATTATACCGCAAATCAACCATTGCAAAGGCAAGCTCCGAGTTCTCAGAATATCCAGCCGAACGCTCAAGCTGCTCATGCGCGGTCAGACGGAAATTTGTCCCGATAAAGCCACCTTTTTTGTCGTATCCGCCGGCAAAAGCAATTTTTTTAGAACCATGCGCTTCTTCCGGATGCGCAGGAACCGAAAATTCCGGCGGATTAAGTTTTCCAAGCTTGCGTCTGGCAGACAAAACAGAAAGATAGCGGGGTCTGTATTCATCCGAAGATATTTTATTTGAATGAAGAAGAACATTCAGATAATCTGCGCAAAGCTCCCAGATTGCGGCCTGTTTTTCAGGCGAAATATCCTTAAAAGGAAAATCTTCCGCAGTTGTTTTTCCAAGGCAAAGTTTTTTTGCAAATTTTTGTTCTTTTTTTGTCAAAAGTGCCTTTTCATTTTCTATTTTTGAATAAACCGACGGTCTGTATTCAACTTTATCCGCAAGGCCAGATTCGTAAACCAATTTTACAGTTTCGACAGGTTCTACAACGCCGCCAATCAATTCGGTCACTTTTGTCGAAGGGCGAGCCGCTTCTATCAAAAAAAGCAGGTTGTAAGAGCAGTTTTCGCCAGTAAAATAATATCTTGAATAAATTCCTGCCAAGTCAAAAACATGGCGAAGCATTCTATCTTTTTCGTCATCTGTCAGATTGAGCCGGTATTCCCACATATCGCGCATATCCATATCAGAATACTGTTTGATTTTTTCGTAATATGCTTCAAAACCATAATATCCGTGAAAACCGCCTACAAGTCCCAAGATTGCATAAAGCGGACCGCCAGTCATACTCGTTACAGCACCGTAATTTATAGAATTTGCAGTAAGGCGAGGACGTCCTTTTGTTTCGACCAAAAGAAAAGTGTGTCCAAAAACAGAGGCCGGTCTTTTTAAATATCCTGCCGGAAAAACCAGATAAATATCGCCCGGATTTAATTTTGCAAAAAGCGCCTGATAAGCGGCATCTCCGTCATAAGGAAAATCGCTATTTTTAAGCCCAAGTTTTTCGCAAATCCATCTGTAACGTCCCGGAAAACGTTCAATTGCGTGTTTTTTAATTTTTGTATTTTTTTCTGAGCCGTCAGTTTCTTTTTGATTTTCAGAGTTTATTTCTTCTTTAGTTTCTTCAGAAATTTCAATTTTTTCTTCAAAAAATGCGCGGACTGTCGCTATAAGTTCAGCGCGCGGATTAGTTTTTCCATTTTTTGCGCAAAAAAATTCTGGATCGTCAACAAGGCTTTTATAATGTCCAAAAAATAAAGGCTTATAATGAACCAAAGTGCGCCAATAAGGTTCTTCCCAAAGTTTTAAGTCTTGTGCCTTTTGGATTACTTCTTCAACATCAATCGATTTTTTTTGCCCGATTAGATTCTCTACAGAAAAACTCTCTTCAACACCAGTCTTCTGTCCGAAATTTAAAAAAAAACTTTCTCCAATGCCTTTCTCTATATTAACTTCCGAAAATGCAGAAAAAATAAAAAAAAGAGAAAAAATGCCTATAAACAAATAAGGTACGGCTTTACGACCGTACCTTACCTTGCTGATTGAAAAAATCAACTTAGCTTACAAAAGAATAAATTTTGCTTGTAACTTCTTCAGCAGAAACATCTGCAGAAGTGAAGATTTCATCAAAATTGTTCTGAAGAGCAGCTTTGAAAGCAACTGAGTCAGAAACATTGAGCATAGTTGAAAGAGTGTCGATGTATTCGCCTTCACCCTTAGCAATGTCTGATGCAAGAGCGTCCATGTTGTCTGCTACGAACTGATTTGTTTCTGTCATTCCAACAAGACCTTGGTCATATCCAGAAGTTCCGAATGTGATAGCAAACGCCTGGTTCCACCAAAACCAGTTGTTGAGCCATGAAGCGAGAAGATCATAAACTGGACCAGATTTATCTCCAATGAGAACATAACCAAGACCAGGACCTACGTTTGTTGCAAAAGCCGAAGAAGAAAGAACCAACATTCCAGCAGCAACCAAAGCAGCAATCTTTTTTCTTAACATAAAAAACCTCCTATGTTTTTTCTACTTAAAAAATCTCACTAGATTTTTTTGTTTAACAACTAAACAAATACTATTAGAAAAAACTAAAAAAAATCTAAAACAAAATAAAAAAGGGCGGTTTTATTAAGGAAAGCCGCCCTTATAAAGGACATTTCGGCAAGCAAAACGCCCGAAAATTATTTTTTTCAAGAAACTGAAAAGCAGTTTCTCGTTAAGATAAGTTTTCTTTAGAAAACTTATCTCTGAATTCTTCCAGAACCGTCGCCGCCTGCGAGCTTGTTTACTTCGTCCTCAGAAACCATGTTGTAGTCTCCGATGATTGAGTGCTTCAAGCAAGATGCTGCAACTGCCCAGTTGATAGAATCCTGTGTGTTCATTCCCTTGAGCTGAGAGTGGATAAGTCCGCCGCCGAATGAGTCGCCGCCGCCAACGCGGTCAACGATGTTCATGTCGTACTGCTTAGAGAAAGCGTAGTCTTTGTCATCAACATAGAGAAGAGCCTGCCACAAGTTGCGGTTAGCGTTGATTGATGTGCGGAGAGTGATTGCAACTTTCTTAAAGTTGAATTTCTCTTTGAGCTGGCGAGCAACTGAAAGGTATCCTTCGTTGTTCAATTCGCCCTTAGTTGTGTCTGTTCCTTCAGACTTGATTCCGAACACGTCGTTTGCGTCGTCCTCGTTAGAGATACAAACATCAACGTACTTGCAGATTTCTGTCATCGCTTTGCGCGCTTCGTCTTTTGTCCAAAGCTTTCCGCGGTAGTTGAGGTCGCAAGAAGTTGTGATTCCCTTCTCGTGAGCTGCCTTGCATCCTTCGATACAAGCCTGAACCATGTTTGGTCCGAGAGCTGGAGTGATTCCTGTGATGTGGAACCAAGAAGCTCCTTCAAGGATTTTGTTCCAGTCGAATTCTTCCGGCTTAGCAAGCTGGATTGAAGAGCCTGCACGGTCGTAAACGCATTTTGAGCCGCGCTGTGAAGCTCCTTTCTCGTTGTAGTAGATACCAACACGTGGACCGCCGCGAACGATATATTCTGTGTGAA
The DNA here is from genome assembly GCF_002297065.1 of Treponema sp. UBA785. Classification (NCBI taxonomy): domain Bacteria; kingdom Pseudomonadati; phylum Spirochaetota; class Spirochaetia; order Treponematales; family Treponemataceae; genus Treponema; species Treponema sp. UBA785. The sequence continues at coordinate 18,703 of NZ_DBJD01000044.1, forward strand.
CTCCGTATTTGCGGAGAGAGTTTACAGCAGCCTGTCCAATCTCGTGTGTAGGAAGTTTTGATACAAAGTAAGCGTCATCACCGTAGTTTGCCAAAGAAACTGCTACGTTTGCTTCTCCGCCGCCGAAAGTTGTTGTCATTGAGTCAACCTGAACGAAACGATAATAGTCAGCAGGCTGGATGCGAAGCATCAATTCACCAAAAGTTACTACTTTTGCCATTTTGTGTGTCTCCTAAAAAATATTTTTACGGAATAAAACCGCTAATTTTAGATATAGAATATATCAAATATAAGCAAAACTATCAATTGGAAGAATTAGAGAAAAATTTACATTTCTAAAACAAAGCGTTTAAATGCAATATTATTTGTTTTTGCTGACACTTTTTTTAAAATCTGCTAAATTCTCTCTGCAAAATACAGGGGAACTGTGTGCAATTCACAGGCTCGACGCGGAACGGTAAGACTGGCATTTAAATGGTTGTTTTTAACTGTACTTGCCTTTTAAGTCCGAATACCTGTTTTTTACCGTCTTTTTTTTAAGGCGATTTTACAAATCCGGCTCTACGCAACACTCTGGAGTCAAGGAGAAATTTTTATGAAAAGCACACGCTTTGTTTTTGACCGTGCACTTGCTGTTTTGTGCGCACTTCTTTTTGTTTCTTTTGGTTTTATGTCTTGTCAGCAGGAAGACGATGATAATGGACTTCCAGACGGAGTTTATGAACTCTCAGACAATTCTGCTTTAATTGGAACTTGGGTAAATTCTTATTCAGGCGGAACGGATGTATACAGGATTACATCCAGCACATTCGATAATAGCGGTACATATAGTTATAATGGCACAACAAGCACTTACAACTCATACGCAGGAAATAATCTCGTAGTTTCTTACACAAATGACGCAGCAACTTCAGGTTATATCTATATAAAATACACTCGTGCAATGAATTCTGACTATTCTTATTCTGAGACCGCTCCAGATGTCGGCAAATGGTACGCAATTGCATTTAAAGAATTAACAGCTTCTTCAGTTTCGCTTTCCGGTGCATATAACGCTTCTGGAAAAATTTCGGCCGAAACTCTCGAAGAAGCAATTTCTACTTTTACTATTGCCAACGGATATTTTACTACTTACAGCGAATGCGTAAAACAGTAGGTTTTCTGTTTTTATTTCTTGCAACCGGGGTTTTAGGGGCGGAGCCCCTAGGAGATGGGGTAGCGGCCAACGAAGTGGACGCGCAGGGGAAGGCTTTCCCCTCCTCTATTTCTGATTCAGAACCGGAAATTTCGCTTCCGAAAATCGTCACTTATGTTTCGGCGCCGGTTGTTGAGCAGCGGATTGTTTTTTCTAAGGAAGACATTGAAAAGCTTCATGCAGAGGATCTTTCTGCTGTTGTGCGTCAGGCTGGGATTCAGAGCCTTGATTACGGCGCTTACGGGTTGGAAAGCAAGCCTTCGATCCGCGGTTTTACGGACGAAACGGTTCGTGTTGTTATTGACGGGCTGTGCATGAACAACGCTCAAACCGGCACTTTTGATTTTTCTTCGATAAATGTTGCTGACGTCGAAAAAATCGAAATTGTGCGCGGCGGTTTTACGGAAGGAACGGAAGATGAAGGTTCTGTTGGCGGCGCAATTTACATCACCACAAAAAAGCATGCTTTTGGACGGCAATTTTCGTCGGACACTGCCCTAAAATCCTTTTTTAACCAGAATTTTCCGCTCGACACGGTAATTCAAAAAATCGCATATTCTGCGGTCTTGTCGGAAAATTCTTTTCTTTCGGTAAGCGCAAAAGGCGGTTTTGCAAAAAATTCTTACATTTATAAAACTTCTCAAAATTCCTTTAAGGAACGCAAAAATTCTTCTGTTAAAGACGGCAATGGCGACATTCGCTTTACGCACTGGCACAACGGAAGCAGGATTACCGCGGCTTCTTCTGTTTATTCCGGCGACAAAGAAACTCCAGGCGTTGAATATTCGACAAATCAAGGAAAGCAAAAGGACTTTAACGTAAATTTTACGCTTTCGTCGTTTTCTCCGGGCCTTTTTGGAAAAATGAACCTGACTTCAAACCTCGCATACTTGCGCAACGACAGAAAATACAAGGACAATTATGGTCCAAGCAGGCACAAAATCAACGATTTTAAAGGTTCTGTCGCGGCGGATTTTTACAGATGCGGAATTTTTGCTCAGAGCGCGGCTGTTTCGTTTGACCTTACGCATTTAAATTCAACAAATTCTGGAATTCATTTTCAGCCGTCTGGAGTTTTTAAAGAAACTTCAAAACTCTATTTCAACAGTTTTTTCTCAATGACCGTTCCGATTGCGATAAAATTCTGCGGAAAAAATCTTGCTTTTATTCCAAAAATTGGATTTGCTGCTAAATTTTCAAAAATCGAAATCTTGCTCGACGGCTACAGAATGGTTCAGTTTCCGAATATGGACGATCTTTATTGGGAAGGTTCGGGTTACCACGGAAATCCAGATTTAAAACCAGAACAAGGCTGGGGAGCGGATTTGACGTTCAACCTTAAAAATAAAATTTTGCCTTCTTCTATCCAGTTTTTTTCAAATTTTTACGAAAAAAAAATCACTTGGAGCGGCGGAACTACTCAAAATGTAAACAGCGCATTCTATTTTGGAGTTGATTTTAACGCGCAAAAAACTTTTTTTGACGGAATTTTGACTTTAAAAGCCAGCGGCGAATATCTTTACAACGAGCTTGTGGATAAATCCAACGAGCTCACCTACAAAAAAAGAATAATGTGGACTCCGGATTTTACAGGAACTGCGCAGGCAATTGTCGATTTAAAAAAATTTGACTTTTCGGTCTCGGCGCAATACACAGGAAAACGCTATAAATCGAATATGAATATAACTTTTCTTGAACCGTACACTCTGCTCAACCTTAACCTGAATTTAAAATTCTGGAAAAAAATTCTTATCTATTTTAAGGCGGACAATATTTTGAATGAACGCTATCAGTCGGTCGAAAATTATCCAATGCCAGGAACTTCGCTCACGATTGGCTGCAAAATCAAAACTGAGAATGAAAAAGCAAATTTACGTTGAGCCGAAAAATTACGCGGTTTAAGGCAGACAAAAACGGCTTAGAAAAAAACAATATCGTAACGACAGTGCTCAATGCCAAACCAAGGTTAAAAACAAAACCGCCTGCAAGCATAACAAAAAGTGATTTTACATTGTCGATTCCAAACATAAAAACGCTGCTCAAATCCGCAATCGGTCCAGTTATAAAAATAATCACCAAAAATGATGAAATACAAAAAACGCAATAATCCAAAATTCCAAAATTTACGGCCTTGTTTTTTTGAAGAATTTTGTTGCGTCCAAACCGAAAGCGCCGAACAAAGCCAAAAATTGCGCCAAAAATTCCCCATGAAGTCATCTGGTACAAAGTCCACGGACCTTGCCCAAAAATAAAATTCGACAAAAGCGCGGAAAGCGAGCCAATCAAAAAACCGCGCAAACTGCCAAGAGCAATTCCGCTCAGACAGATTATTGCCATGACAGGATTAAAATATGGAACAAAACTAAAAATTGAACGGAGCGCAATGCAAAAAGCGCATAAATCCGCAACGAGAATAAGTTCTCCGCTGGAAGGGCGGGTGCGTTCGTAAGCAAAATAAAAACCGAGATTTATCAAAACTAAAAAGGCGAGCACAACGCCCTGGCCGCTTTGCCAAAAATTCATTTTTCCGCCTCCACCTCAGAATTTTTGCCGGTTGAATTTTCAAATCCGCGCAAAAGACGGTTGCGCGCCGTTGTGTAAAAAATATTTTTTTCAAAAAAGTCCGAAGTTTTTTCTAAGCCGCAAATCCGCCCTTCAAACATAAGCCCGGTAAAATCCGC
>NZ_DBJD01000046.1:0-9461 GCF_002297065.1 Treponema sp. UBA785
CCGTATTCTTTCCACTTCTTCCAGTTTGAATTGATGTCATAAAAAAAATCTGAAGAAGCAACAGAACCAATCGTATAGCGGATTCCCATTTTTTGAGCAACAGAATCGGCAGTTTTTACCATATAAAAATCGGCAGTTGGAGCAAAATGGAGAGCGCCAAATCTTTGGTTTAAAAGACAGGAATCTGAACACGCTGAATTTACAAGAACTGTATCTCGCAGCTCAAGCTCTTCAGAAATTGCTCCGCAGGTTCCAACGCGAATCGCTTTTTGAACGCCATAATCCTTAAAAAGTTCAGTAGCATAAATTGAAAGCGAAGGCTGTCCCATTCCAGTTCCCTGAACGCTTACAGGAACACCCTTGTAAGTTCCCGTATAACCGTACATTCCGCGCACTTCGTTATACAATTTTGGATTTTCCAAAAAATTCTCTGCGATAAATTTGGCACGAAGAGGATCTCCAGGCAAAAGAATATTTTCTGCAATTGCTCCAGCAGGAGCGTTAATATGTGTGCTCATTTTTTCTCCCATTAAAACAGCGATTATAACTTTTTTAATTTTACTTTCGTTTTTAACAGAATACAACTCCAAAAATCGCGCCTGCTAAAACTATAAAAACAGGATGAAGTTTTGTCGTAAACAAAACGACAAGGCAAAGAACATAAAAAGCCGCATTAACCGCACTGATTATAATTCCGCTCTGCCAAGTTGAAATATCCGACGCTACAAAACCCGAAGTAACAGTGATAAGGGCAAGAATAAGAATTTTTGCCGCCGCAACCGCAATTACGCCAGAAACAGCAGGACGCAATGTGGAAAAAGCAGCCTGAACACCTTTTTTTTCGGAGAATTTGCCAAAATAGCGGGCAATAAGCATTATTACGATTAAAGAAGGCAATACCTGTCCAAATGTCGTAATAATTCCGCCGAAAACACCGTAAAGTTCCGTGCCAACATAAGTCGCAAGATTAATTCCAATCGGACCAGGAGTAGATTCAGAAATTGCGACCATATTGAAAAATTTTTCAGCCGAAAGAAGCTTTAAATTATCAACCGCAATTTGCTGAATAATTGTAATTCCAACCTGACCTCCGCCAATTGTTATAAGTCCTATATAAAAAAACACTGCAACAAGACAAAAAAGTCCTACTGATGTTTGATTTTGAATCTGTGTCATAATAAATTCTGTCATATTTTTCTCCAGCTAATTCTCTAAATTTATTTTTTTACATGTTTGTTTCCGTCGGAAGCGGAATTTTCTTTTTTTGAAACTTTCTTAAAATCACCGCGAAAAACTGCAATCAAAATTCCAAGAATGCAGCTTCCAAGAATAATCCAAATTGTTCCAACGTTAAAAACAAAAATCAAAAGGAACGAAATCACAAGAAGAATAAAACCAAAAATGTTTTTTACAGACTTTTTTGAAAATTTGTAAACTGCGCTGGTCAAAATTGCAGCAACAGCAACGTTAATTCCACGCAGCGCTTTTTGAACCCAAACAAGTTCTGCAAAATTATTTATAAAAAGCGCAATAATCGTAATTATTATAAGCGAAGGGAAAACCATTCCAAAAGTCGAAACACATCCGCCAATTACGCCAAGTTTCTTGTAGCCTGTAAAAGTAGCAACATTTACAGCAATAATTCCTGGAGTTGACTGGCCAATTGCAAACCAGTCAAGAAGCTCCTCGGAAGTAGTCCAGCCGCGTTTTTCAACAAGCTCAAGCTCAAGAATTGGAAGCATTGCAATTCCGCCTCCAAAAGTGCATAAACCGACCTTGAACATTACGCTAAAAAGTTCCCACAAAATTTTTAATTTTTCTTTCATATTGTCCACCTGTTTTTTTATCCGCTCAACAAAAAGTTTGACGAAAAGATTTTTTACATTGATAATGATTATACAAATAATTGGAGGATTATAAAATATGGCAAAAAAATCTCGAAAAACAAAGGATTACTTCGGACTTCCATGGCTTGTAAGTGTGCTTCTTGCCCTCTTTCTTGGCCCGCTAATGGGAATTTTTACACGGCTTTCCGAAAAAAAGATTGTAGCGGCAATTCTACGCATATTTTTCGGCTGGAATATCGTCTGGCTAATTGACTTTATTCTCGTTCTCTTTGGAAAACCTATTCTTCGGCTAGTAAACTTTTAATTTTCACTTAAACACCTAACAAAAAAATACGGACAGCAGACGCTGTCCGTATTTTTTTCAACTTCGTGTATCTACATACTACACTTATGAATTCTATCTGTTATATAAGCAGTTCAATTCTTTTAGCCACTCGCACTTTTTGCTGGCAATTTCTCCGTAAAGCATATCATATCTCATTCTCCATGACCAATTTGCACAGGCTTTTCCCGGCGTATTCATTCTGCAATCAGAACCAAAGCCGTACAAATCCTGCATTGGAACAAGAGCAAAAGAAGCTGTGCTCGAAAAACAAAGACTAACAAGTTTTCGGCACAAACTTCCGTCAGAACGCATTGCACATGCCTCAGAAAAACCTACCTTCCGTCCTTCCAAATACGACGCAACAAGGCACAAATTCTCTTCATAAAGCGAATTCAGCATTCCCTGGGTTGTGTCGTTGTCGTGGGTTCCAGTATAAGCAACGCAATTTGCATTAAAAAAATTATGAGGCAAAAAAGCATTTACAAGAGAGCCTTTTTTTTCTTCCGCACAATCAAAACCAAACTGAATTATTTTCATTCCGGGAAGTCCGCATTTATCGCGCAACCGGCGCACACTGTCCGTAATTTCACCCAGATCTTCGGCGATTAAAGGCAATTCTCCGAGCTCATTTTTTATCGCCTTAAAAAGAGCGATTCCGGGTCCTTTGAGCCATTTGCCCTTTTCGGCAGTCTTAGAACCAAATTTTACAGCCCAATAAGAATCGAAACCGCGAAAATGGTCAATCCGCACATAGTCAACAAGCTTTAAAATATTTTTTATGCGCAAAATCCACCATTCAAAACCGTCTTCCGAAATTTTTTTCCAGTCATAAAGAGGATTTCCCCAAAGCTGACCTGTCGGACTAAAATAATCCGGCGGAACTCCAGCAACAACGCTCGATTCCCCGTTCTCCTTTAATTGAAAATATTTTTGGTTTGCCCAAACATCTGCGCTGTCAGCACTTACAAAAATCGGAATATCCCCGATAATTTCAACATTTTTTGACTTTGCATATTCATGAAGAGCATTCCATTGCGTAAATGCAAAAAATTGAATCAATTTTGTCGTTAAAATTTCATCTTCGTGACTTTTCTTCCATAAGCTGACCGCATTTTTCCGGCAAAGCCGCAATTCTTCAGGCCAGGCTTTATTCCACATTCCTTCGTCATCGTAATGCGATTTTATGCTCATAAAACAAGCAAAATCATCAAGCCAAAAATCGTTTTCTTTGCAAAAAATTCCAAATTCAGTCTTCAGTCCTTTTAAGCCGCCGTCCAAAAGTTTTAGCGCAATTTTCTTTAAAACGCCAGTTTTCCACCAGACAACGCTTCCAAAGTCAACATTTCCGTCAGTTTTTATGTAATCTGGCGGAACAATTTCATCTTTTTGAGCCCATCCACGCTCAAGCAAATCCTCAAAATCAATCAAAAGCGGATTTAACGCAAAAGCCGAAAATGGCTGGTAAGGCGAGTCTCCGTAACCAGTCGGTCCCAAAGGCAAAACTTGCCACAATTTAGTGCCAGAAGCCGAAAGCCAGTCGACAAAATCAAAAGCCGGACGGCCAATAGTCCCGATTCCAGCAGAAGCCGGCAAAGACGTAGGATGAAGCAATATTCCAGATTTTCTTTTTAAATTCATAAATCCAATTCTAGCACATTAAAATTCAAAAAAAATTAAAAATCCGTTTTTTTTCTTTTTTTTCGGGCGGCTTTTTAGGACAAGCCTAAAAACCGTGCTTTCCACTGTTCCGCTTTCGCTCCAAACCGGCAAAGCCGGTTCGCCTGCGGCGCAGTTCCAATCACTGCCGTGCGCATATTGCGCACACTAAAATAAACGAGTTTTGCGCAAGCAAAAGTCGCGGCATAACTTTTGTTATGCCAAATCACTGCCGTGCGCATATTAAGTTCGCAATAGTATTCTCTAAAACACATATTTTCTATATAATTTGCAAATTATGGACAATTTATTACAGATTAAGGATTTATCAGTAAATATAGAAAATAAACAGGTTTTAAACGGCGTTTCTTTAAATATAAATGCCGGCGAAACTCATGTTCTTATGGGACCAAATGGAGCTGGAAAATCAACCCTCGGATACACAATTATGGGAAATCCCCGCTACACTGTTTCTAGCGGAAAAATTTTCTTTGATGGAGAAGACATTACAAGCCTTCCGTCAGACAAACGCGCCGCAAAAGGTCTTTTTTTGAGTTTTCAGTCGCCTCTCGAAGTTCCAGGAATTTCTCTTGAAAGCTTTATACGAAGCGCTCTTCAAGCAGCAACAGGACAGAGAGTACGGCTTTTTCAGTTTCAAAAAGAGCTAAAAGAAAAAATGGCTCTTCTCAACATGGACGAAAGTTATGCAAAACGAGATTTGAATGTCGGTTTTTCCGGCGGAGAGCGCAAAAAGAGCGAAATTTTGCAGCTTTTAATGCTCAAGCCAAAGCTTGCAATTCTTGACGAAACGGATTCTGGACTTGACGTTGATGCAGTTCGCACTGTTTCAAAAGGAATCGAAGAATATCAAAAGTCCGCAAATGGCTCTCTCCTCGTAATTACACATTCGACAAAAATTTTGGAAAGCCTTAAAATCGACAGAACGCATGTTCTTGTAAAAGGCAAAATCGTAAAAGACAGCGGGGCAGAACTCGTTGAAGAAATCAATGCCAACGGTTTTGAGCAGTTTGAAAGAGGAAATCTGGCATAACGCTTAAAGGACAGACAAATGGCAGAAAAAAACAACGAAATACCAGAAGTTTCCGATTCTCCATACGATTTTAAATATGAAGAAAAAGGATTTTACCGCAATAAGCAAGGACTGACAAAAGAAATCGTCGAAAAACTTTCAGAAGACAAGCACGACCCTGAATGGATGAGGGAATTCCGCTTAAAAGCTCTCGAAATTTACAACGAACTTAAAGTTCCGGAATGGGGACCAGATATTTCAGGACTCAACATAGATGAAATCGTAACCTATGTTCGTCCAAACACGCAAATGCAGACAAAGTGGGAAGACGTTCCTGAAGACATAAAGCAAACTTTTGAAAAACTTGGAATTCCAGAAGCAGAACGCACATCTCTCGCAGGCGTTGGCGCACAGTACGACTCTGAACTGGTTTACCACAACCTTCAGGACGAAGTAGCAAAGCAGGGAGTTATCTATACAGACTTTGAAAGTTCACTTTCCGGGCCTTATGCAAATATGGTCAAAGAGCATTTTATGCAGCTTGTAAAACCTTCCGACCACAAATTTGCAGCTCTTCATGGAGCCGTCTGGTCTGGAGGAAGCTTTGTCTATGTTCCAAAAGGCGTAAAAGTCGAAATTCCACTGCAAAGTTACTTCCGTCTGAATGCAAAAGGCGCCGGACAGTTTGAGCACACTCTCATAATCGTAGACGAAGGCGCAGACGTTCACTTTATCGAAGGCTGTTCCGCACCAAAATACAACGTTGCAAACCTTCACGCAGGCTGTGTTGAGCTGTACGTCAAAAAAAATGCACATTTGCGCTATTCGACAGTCGAGAACTGGTCAAAAAATATGTACAATCTCAACACAAAACGTGCGCGGGTTGAAGAAGGCGGTTCAATCGATTGGGTCTCCGGTTCATTTGGAAGCCACATTTCCTACCTTTATCCAGAAAGCGACCTTGTCGGAAGAGGCTCCCATGCGGAATTTACAGGCGTAACCTTTGCAGGCGAAGGACAGGAACTGGACACAGGCGCAAAAATGGTTCACCTTGCGCCAGACACAACTTCGCTCATAACCTCAAAATCGCTTTCAAAGGCTGGAGGTTCTTCGATTTACCGAAGCGCAATCTACATTGGACCGGAAGCAAAAGGCTCAAAAGCAAGCGTAAGTTGCGACGGACTTATGCTCGACAACAAAAGCCGCTCCGACACAATTCCTGCAATGGAAATCCACACGGACGAGTGCGCAGTCGGACACGAAGCAAAGATTGGCCGCATTTCTGGAGACGCAATTTTCTATCTTATGAGCCGCGGAATCAGCGAAGAAGAAGCACGCACAATGATTGTTTCCGGTTTTGCAAATCCTGTTTCAAAAGAACTGCCGCTTGAATACGCAGTCGAAATGAACAACCTGATTCGTCTGGAAATGAAGGGCAATATGTAAAAATACAAAGGGGCGCCTGCCCCTCGCTGCAAACCTGCGGTTTTACGCTGCCCCCTCTCCTGGGGAGCGCCCCAAGCCCCCGAATGCAGCCTTAAATTTACAAGGAATGTAATTATGACAAAAAAAATTTCTTATCATAATGTAAATAAAACGCCGTACCTTACATGGAACTGGCTCAAAATGAACCGAGGCGTTCTCGATACAGAAATCGACACTTCTGTCGTTCCATGCGCAAAAATCCGCGGAGCAACAGACGGCTTGATTCTCTACAAAGACGACGGAAACGGCTGCGCAGAAATTGCCGAACTCGAAGAAAAACTTCCTTTTATGGCGCAAAGTTCAAGTACAGACACTACAGACATCATCAATTCACTAAATTCCGTAAAATTTGCGCTTACAGCGCAAAAAAAATGCACAGAACCGATAATTTTGGATTTTGAGCTCAAAGACGGACAGACATATTCTGGACGGCAAATTGTAATTGCCGAAGAAAATTCCGAAATCACCGTAATAATGAACTACACGTCTCTTCCTTTTGACGGCGGTTTTTGCGCAATACAGACAAAACTTTGGGCAAAACCATATTCAAAAATTCACCTTGTGAAAGTTCAGCTTTTAGGCCAAAAATACACTCACCTTGACGACACTCAGTTTTTTGCAGAAGACAACGCAAGCGTAAAAGTAACGCAAATTGAACTCGGATCAAAACAGGCTTTTGCAAACGTAACCTGCGCACTTTCTGGTTACGCTTCAAGCTTTACAAGCGAAACCGCCTACACCGCAAAAAATGAACAAAATTTCGACATAAATTACTGCGTTTCGCACACAGGAAAAGACACAGAGTCAAAAATGAGCATAAAAGGCACTCTTTTGGACAATGCAAAAAAACTTTACCGCGGAACAATCGATTTTAAGAGAGGCTGCGAAGGTTCAAAAGGCAACGAATACGAAGAAACCCTTCTAACCTCGCCAACTGCCGTAAACCGTTCAATTCCAATGATTTTGTGTGGAGAAGAAAATGTAGAAGGCGCCCACGGCGGAAACCTTGGTAACCTAGGCACCGAAGAGCTGTTTTATTTTCAGTCGCGCGGAATTGACGAAAAAACTGCAAAATCAATAATGACACGTGCAAAAATAATGGAAGCAGCTTCGCACATTTCTGACGAAAAAACAGTCAGCAAAATAAAGGCGTTTATCGGCGAAGAAGAAAATTAAACAAAAAAAACGAGGTGCACAATGCAGAAAGTAACATTTAAAACAAAAGGAACTTGTTCAAAATCAATAACATTTGAACGCGACGAACAAAACAGAATTCACAATATAAAATTTGAAGGCGGTTGCGACGGAAACTTAAAGGCAATATCAAAACTCTGCGAAGGAATGACAGCCGAAGAAATTTCAACAAAACTTTTAGGAAACCTTTGCCGCGACAAAGGAACAAGCTGCGCAGACCAGCTGGCAAAAGCCGTCATGGAAAAATAAAATTGATGGAAAAGTCAAAAAAATCGGGCTATAATATTCAATAGCGCAAAAATATAAAAAGCCAAACAAAAGTTTTCAACAGGCATTTTTATGGGAGGAACTTTATGAACAGTTTAAAAATCGGAATTTCAATCATCATTTCATCATTGATTCTTGCTTTTGGCCTTACAAACATAATTACGCCAGAACGAAGCGTTTCTGTGCGCGGACTTTCAGAAAAAGAAGTTGATGCCGACCTTGCAATCTGGAATATGGCTTTCTCAACAGGCGACAACAATCTTTCGTCTTTGCAGCAGTCGGTTATTTTAAAAACTCAGACAGTAAAAAAATATCTCAAAGACCACGGGCTTGATGAAAACGACTTTACTGTGCAGCCGGCGGCAATTACGGACAATTCCCTCAATTCATACATGGATCAAAGCAAATTGCGCTATACTTTTATTGCAAGACAGACAATCTTAATTCGTTCTTCAAAAATTGAAAGCGTAAAATCCGCTTATGCAGATTCGCTAAACTTGGTTTCGAGCGGAATTGCAGTTCTACAGGAATATGACGGCAAAGTAAACTACGAATTTACAAAATTGAATCAAATAAAACCGCAAATGATTGCAGAAGCCACAGAAAACGCAAGAACCGCAGCAGAACAGTTCGCCCGAGATTCAAATAGCAAGGTTGGAAAAATCAAAAAAGCAACACAAGGCTTATTCACAATCGAAGACGCAGCTCCCGGTCTTGAAGAAAAAAAGAACGTAAGGGTTGTAACCACAGTTGAATATCTTTTAAAATAATCAATTCTAATTTCTTTTATCAGCGGTCTTGACGTACAAGGCCGCTGATTTTTTTTTGCAATTTTCGTTCAGTAAAAAATTAGAATTTAAATAAAGCTTCCTATAAAATGCACGAAAAATGCCAAAATCCATGCAAGCGCACATTGCCAGAGCGCAACGCCAGCTGCCCAGCCTGTCCCAAGTTCGCGGCGGACTGCAGAAATTGCCGCAATGCACGGCGTATACAAAAGACTGAACACCAGAAGGCTTGCCGCAGCAAGAGGTTTTATTGCGGCTGAAACGTCTCCAAAAAGGATTTCCATTGTAGAAACTACGCTTTCTTTTGCAATAAATCCGCTTATCAGCGAGGTTATGATTTTCCAGTTTCCTAAACCGATTGGACGGAAAACTGGTTCAAGGATTCCGGCAATTGAAGCGAGAATGCTTTGCTGTGACTCAGAAACAAGCTGAAACCGCAGATTAAAGCTTTGCAAAAACCATATTATGATTGTTCCGATAAAAATTACGGTAAATGCGCGCTGCAGAAAGTCTTTTGATTTTTCCCACAAAAGCTGGGCTACATTTTTTTTACCAGGAAGACGGTAGTTTGGAAGCTCCATTACAAAAGGAACGGCTTCTCCCTTAAAAAGCGTTTTTTTTAAAAGCAGGGCGACAAAAATTCCTGAGACAATGCCAAGAAAATAAAGTCCGCCCATAATCAGACCGCCGTGCTTCGGGAAAAATGCGCTCACAAAAAATGCGTAAATCGGAAGTTTCGCCGAGCAGCTCATAAAAGGTGTAAGCAAAATGGTCATGCGCCGGTCGCGTTCGCTTGGAAGGGTTCTTGTGGACATTACGGCAGGAACAGTGCAGCCAAAACCGATTAAAAGAGGAACAATGCTGCGTCC
>NZ_DBJD01000063.1:0-897 GCF_002297065.1 Treponema sp. UBA785
AAAAAACCGATTCCGTTTCTGGACAGTTTTTTAGGCGCTTTTTTTGTGGTGTTTTTCCTAACCGCTTTTTTATTTTTCCGAAAGCATTTTAATCTCGGCTTCCGTAAGCTCGCGGTAAGAGCCAAGCTCAATCGCCGGATCAAGGAAAAGCCCGCCCATTTTTATTCGTTTTAGGTAGACAACCTCATTTCCAAGCTGGGCGAACATTCTTTTTACCTGATGAAACTTTCCTTCAAAAATCGTAAGCAGGCACTCAGTTTTTCCGCTGGAATTTTTTTCAGCAGCAAGAGAAAGCCTTTCAGATTCTACGTTCTCTCCAAATTTTCCGTCTTCATCCCGCCATTTTAATTCGGAAGGAGCGCATTCAAAGCCGTCTTCGTTTTGTTCCCGGTCAATCCAAAAGCCTTTTTTAAAAATTTCGCAGTATTTTTGCTTTTCTTCCAAAGTCAAAGAATCGCGCAAACCGACCGCATAGGTTTTTGGAACGTGAGTTTTCGGCGAAAGCAGCGAATGTGTAAGTTTTCCGTCTGTCGTCAAAATCAAAAGACCTTCAGTGTCAATGTCGAGCCGTCCCATGCAGTGCAAGTCGCCGCCCAAAAATTTGTGCCGCAAATTTTCATCCAAAAGGTCAAAAACGGTCGAATGTTCGCCGTCCCTGTTTGCGCAGACAACATTTTTGCATTTGTTGAGCATAATATAAAGGTCGCGCTGTAAAAATATTTTTTCACCGCCAATTTCGAGGCTATCCGAGTCAATTTCAACTTTTGTGGCAGGATCTGTCACGATTTTCCCGTTCAAGCTCACCAAACTTTTATGGCAAAGCCTTTTTACGTCCTTTCGAGTTCCAAAACCGTGGTGCGCCAATATTTTATCGAGTCTTTCCGCAGGCATTTTTTT
>NZ_DBJD01000063.1:993-2502 GCF_002297065.1 Treponema sp. UBA785
GCAGGCGTTTTCCGCTACCCTCCGTGCGGGGAACTACCCCGCAACGCCCCTTCTATCTTTTTTCGATTGGAATATAATTTCTTTCAGCAAGAATATTTTTGTAAGCAGGACGGTAAATTCGTCCTCCGGCGACAATTTCCTCGATTCTGTGGGCAGACCAGCCGGCGATTCGGCTTACTGCAAACAGAGGAGTAAAAAGCTCGCGAGGAATATTCAGCATTGTATAAATAAAACCAGAATAGAAGTCTACGTTTACACAGATTTTCTTTTCATCGCCGTGTTTTTCGTAAATAACTTCCGGTCCAAGCCTTTCAATCAGCTTGTAAAGGTTGTATTCGTCTTCAAGGCCTTTTTCTTTTGCAAGTTTTGCCGCATGATCACGCAAAATTGTCGCACGAGGATCGTTAATCGTGTAAATTGCGTGTCCAAGACCATAAATCAAACCTGTATGGTCAAACGCCTCTTTGTTTGCAATTTTTCTTAAATATTCCTTTACTTCTTTTTCGCTCGACCAGTCGCGGACATGAGACTTTATGTCGTCCATCATTTCGATTACACGGATATTTGCTCCTCCGTGTCTGTAACCTTTTAGAGAGCCAACAGCCGCGCCGATTGCAGAATAAGTGTCCGTGTCCGCAGAAGAAACAACATGCACCGTCAAAGAAGAGTTGTTGCCGCCACCATGCTCAGCATGCAAGATAAGCGCAAGATCCAGAAGTTTAGCCTCGTCATCGGTAAAAGCCTTGTTGTTGCGGATCAATCGCAAAAAGTTTTCCGCAGTAGAAAGCTCTGGCAGCGGGTTGTGGATATACATCGACTTTCCGTCGTAATAACGGCGTTTTGCCTGATAACCGTAAGCTGTCAAAGTTCCAAAACGGCTTATAAGCTCAATACATTGACGCAAAATATTTGAAAGAGAGCGTTCTTCCGGATTTTTGTCGTAAGAATAAGAAGCCAAAACACCGCGCGCAAGTTTATTCATAATATCAGCAGACGGAGCTTTCATAATCATGTCTTCAGTAAAATTTGGAGGCAAAGCGCGCAATTCACCGAGATATTTTTTAAAAAGCTCAAGCTCGCTCTGGGTCGGCAGTTCGCCAAAAAGCAAAAGATAAACCGCCTGCTCATAGCCAAACTGATTATGAGCTTCTGCATCGCTTATCAAATCAGCAACATTATAACCGCGATACAAGAGTTTGCCGGGGATTGCAATTTTTTTACCGTCCTTCACTTCGTATCCTACAACATCGCCAATGCTTGTAAGACCGACGAGCACACCTGTTCCGTTGGCATTGCGCAGACCTCGTTTTACATCATATTTTTCGTAAAGACTAGTGTCGATTGGGTCGTTGCGTTCAGCAAGTACGGACAAGCGTCCGATAAAAAGGCTTTCTGTATCCATTCCGGCATCTCCTGTTATTTTGCATAAATATGCAATATTCTTAACTTTTATTGATAATTATACAGATTTCAAAAAATCTATGCAACTTCTACTGCAATATTGCTCCC
>NZ_DBJD01000062.1:0-6863 GCF_002297065.1 Treponema sp. UBA785
CTACCACCTGAGCTAGTAGCCCATTCACTCAATTGCTGAATGCCTAATTACTATATGATTTATGAAAAAAAGTGTCAATATCTAAAAACTGTTTTTTTTTAATTTTTCAAAAACTAAATTTTGCTTTCTTAGAAAACTCTTACCCGAAATTAAGCAGATTTTAAAGATTGCATTTGTTTTTAGTTATAAAGTTTAATCATAAACAAAGCTGCATCGGCAACTTTTTGATTTTATTTTTTAGAGGTGGTTTTATGAAAAAATCCATTAAAATTATTTTGACAGCTGTTTTGCTTTCTGTCTTTGCAGGAACAAGTATTTTTGCAAAAAGTCCAAGGGCAGAAGAAAAAAACGATCAGCCAAGAGAACACTCTTTCAAGCACAGAAGAAACGATGTTCCGCCAAGACCGCACTTTAACCTGTTTGATGACGACAGCGTTTCTTTTATTGGAACTATAAAAAAAATAAGCTCTGACGCAAGCCTTATTACAATTACAAACACTGACGGAAAGGACGAGACATTTGCATTGACTCCGTTTACAAAAATCTGCATTCCGCCAGAAAGAGCTTTGAATCAGCAGGCTGAAAATCCTGATGAAAAGCCAGAACTTCCTCCTCCGCCTTGCTCAACGGCTGCAGATTTACAGAAAGACGACTGGGTTATCGTAAAAACTGCGGCTACTGACACAAAGACTCCTGTTGCAGGAATAATTTTTGTTTCTAAAAAAACAGTCGAAAAAAAATAATATCCAACAAAAAGGCGCGTAAGTTTTTTTTAGCTTATCCGGCGCGTTTACGCCGGATGCGCCGGGCTTTAGTTGGTGTTTAAGAGAGGATTGATAAAAATCAATCCTCTCTTAAACGGCAATGAGGGCTACCGAACCCAGAGCAGCCGGTCGCGGCAAATAAAATGCCGTCCTAAAAATTTTAATAAAATAAAACAGCCTTTAAATAATTGAAAATCTCTGCAATAATAAACATAAGGTTTTTGAAATGGCTGAAATAAATAGTGAAAACAGTGAAATTTTCGGGCGCAAGATTTTTTTTATCTGCGCAACATTCACCCTTAACACAAATATTATTTTGCGGTTGATGGAACAAGAATATGAAATTTACAAGATCGATGAGCCGCGCCAGTTAAAAAATCTTTTAGAATTAAATCCTCAGTCAATTGTTTATTTTAATGTCGATACTCACTTTTCTTCTCAGGTTTGGTTCAATTTTATTTCGAGTTTTGAACACAATCCAAAATTTGAAAAATGCGATTTTGGTGTTTTTTCTACAAAAGGAACCGGAAAATTTCTATATGGAAACGCATTAAAACTTTCGGCTGGAGCTTTTACCATCGATAAAAATTTTGGCGAAATTATGGGGCTGCTTTTGCAGAAACTTGAACTTTTAAAAGCAAAAGGCATGAGAAAATTTGTGCGTTTAATATGCGCCGACAATAAATCCGCCGAAGCTTATTTTATAAGCGGAAATATGATGTTCAAAATGAATTTTATCGACATTTCGTCTATCGGCGTTGGGCTGATTGTTCCTATGAAATATGCCGGATTTATAAAAATAAATTCTGTAATTCAAGGACTTACCCTTGTTCTCGGAAACAAGCAGCTTAAAGTGAATGCAAAAGTTCATACAATAAAAGCTGTTTCTTCTGGAATTTTAGCCGCCCTTATTTTTACTCCCGATACTCCTGGAAATTTCAGAAACTACGTGCGGACCTATATTTGCGAAGAGCTCCAGAAAAAAATGGCTGCAAGCCTCATAAAACTGCAGCTGGACAACACGGACTACACGATTGAAGTTCCGGCTGCCGTTGACGGCGATAAAGAGCAAAAAAAAGTTGAAAAAACTGCTGAAGAAAATAATGAAAGAAGTCCCGCAGAAGAAGAGTCCGAGGAAAATAAAAATCAAGAACCTAAAACTCTCAAAAAAACTGAATAAAAGCTTACAAAAATTCAAAAAAATGAATAAAACAAATAAGAAGCGGTCAAATTTTATATCGTTTTCTGACAATTTTTCAAAACTAGGAATTTTCTTCCAAAACTGCAAGAGTGTCGCTTTCTCCGGAAATTTCTGATTTTGAGAGCGGACGCAAAATCTTTACTTTTATTAGAGAGCCTGGCTCAGGAAGTTTTTCGTTCGTTCCGAACACAAGTTTACAGTGAAGAAAATTGCCAGTTACCGCGTGGACTACGATTCTATCTGCAAAAATTTTCGGTCTGTGGACAGTTTCGCAAACAGCCTCAAGCACCTGCCCTTCAAAAGAAGCTATATACTCTGATTTTGATTTTTTGTTAAAAGCTTCCAGAGCCTCAATTCTTTTTCCTGCGACTGAATTAGGAACCATAGGGCGCATAGAAAACGCCTCTGTGTTTGGGCGGGCGCTAAATGGAAAAGCGTGGACAAAAGAAAAGCCGCAATCACCGAGCATTTTTAGAGTGAGCTCAAAATCTTCATCGGTTTCGCCAGGAAAACCTGCAATAATATCGCAAGCAAGGAACGGATTTTTTTTCGCTTTTTTTAAGAGGCTGCAGGCTTTGTAAACGGCTTCGATTTTGTAAGGACGCTTCATTTTTGCCAAAACAGAATCGCTTCCGCTCTGCACAGAAAGATGAAAATGGGGGCAAACTCTTCTGTCGCTGATTATTTGCGCAAGCTCTTCATCGACGATTTCCGGGTAAAGGCTGGAAATTCTAAAGCGGATTGACTTTGTATTCTGCAAAAAAAGCCTCAAAAGACCTGCGAAATTTACAAAACCGTCTTTGTAATGTCCGCGATACTGAGAAATGTTTACAGTTGTAATAACAACTTCGTTCTGACCTTTTTCTTCAAGCTTTTGAACGCGTCTGATTGCTTCTTCGGCGTCTAAACTCACGGATTTTCCGCGGGCAAGGCGGATTGCGCAATAAGTGCAGGCGCAGTTGCATCCGTCCTGAATTTTTAAGGAAGCTCGTGAATGATGCGCAAAGCCGTCAGGAACAAGGCGGAACGGTTCTTGAATTTGATTATTTCCGGCTGTTTTATAAATCGCTTCAAAACTTTTTTGAATAAAAGCGGCAAGCTCTTCACCATAAAGCTCTGGATTTTGCTTTAAAACTTCTGGAACGTCGGCAAGATGTCCTTTATACTGCCCGCCCAAGACACAGATTTTTTTTCCGATTGCAAGAATTTCGTCGCGGCTGTTCTGCGCATAGCAGCCAGTAACAAGAACTGCACTTTTCGGGCATTTTGAAAGAAGAAGGCGGATTATTCTCCGCGCTTTTTGCTCGGCCTTTGCCGTAACAGTGCAAGTATTTACAACGCAGAGTTTTACGGACAAATTTTCGGCAGTCGCGGCAGAAAAAGGCGACATTGAAATTTCAAAACCCGCATTTTTAAATGCGCTAGCCGCACCTTCGCTTTCGACTTGATTGAGCTTGCAGCCGAGCGTTTCAAAGTGAATTATTTCTGACATTTTTAGCGGAGTTTTGCAACAACCCGTTCACGGCCGCGGATTGCATCGGAATTAGAACCGTTGAGCTCGATCGCTTTGCTGTATGCTTCGAGCGCACCGTTGTAGTTTCCGGTCATTTCGCGCGCATAACCGCATCTAGTCCACCAATAATCAACTAAAGGTTCTGTATGAACAGCCGTTGAAAAAGAAATATCTGCATGCTGATATTTTGCCTGACGGATATAAATTTCGCCCATGTAATAATAGGCATTGCCAATGCGGCTTCCGTTTGAAGGAACATTTGCCAGATAATACTGAAAAAGTTCGAGCGCGGCAGTATTTTTTCCAAGATAGAATTTTGCCTCCGCCTGAATTTCAATCAAGCGCACATCAGTTGAATTGATTTTCCGGGCTTCTGCAGAACGCTGCTCTGCCTCTGCATACTGTCTGCTGCGGACAAGGCTCCAGCAAAGAACGCAATATGAATCAATATTCTGCGGATCTTCCGCGATTTCCTGTTCGCAAATTTTTATTGCTTCTGCATATTTCCCGTTGCGGTAAAGAACAAGAGCATCTGCCCTCTGCTGCGCAAACGACTGAATCGAAAAAAGAGAAATGATTATTAAAACTAAAAATGATTTTTTCATTATTTTATCCTTGCATTGTGCATTTGCCGGAAAAATGAGAACCAGGTTCAAGAACAACCTGCTTTGCAGAAATATCCCCGTTTACAGAGCCTGTCGAAGAAACAAAAATCAAATCCTGACCGTTGATATTGCCTTCAACCTTTCCGCGAACAAGCACACGGCTTGCCGAAATTCCCGCATTTACAACTGCATTCGAATCAATCACTAGATCGCTTGTCGCCTCGATTGAACCGTTTACATTGCCACGAATCATAAAAGGCTTTGTGAATTTTATTTTTCCGCTAAAAGTAATATCGGAAGCAAGAATTGTATCAAAATCTTCTTCTTCAAGATCGAAAAAGTCTGTGTCTTTTACATCAAACATTCCATCATTTTACAAATATAAAAGATTTTTTTCAAGGAAACAGAAAAAATGTGTAAACAATAAGCGCAAATCTATGCCAAAGTTGTTTTATTGTCGATTTTTAACTATAATTGAATTATGAATTTTCTGCGCTCCTGCGTTTCAGTTTTTTTTCTCGTTTTTAGTTTTTCTTTTTTTTCATGCAACTCAACTTCAAGCATAAGCCAAAACAAACCGGATTTTCCAAAAATAGAAGAACCTCAGAATTCTTCAATTACAATGCTCTTTGCAGGCGACATTATGGCGCACGAAATCAATTTTAAGGCGCAGAAATTTGAAAGAATTTGGCAGGATGTAAAGCCTCTCGTAAAAAGCTGCGATCTAGCCTTTGCAAACATAGAAGCTCCGGTAAACAGCAAGCACGAATGGAGCACTTATCCGCAGTTCAACATGCATCCGGAATACGTCCAGGCGGCAATTGATTCTGGATTCAATGTTTTTTCGCTTGCAAACAATCACACAAACGACTGGTATCTTGACGGAATAAATGCAACCCGAAACTATTTTGAAAAAAAGACTGATGTTTTTGCCTGCGGAATAAAATCAAATCCCTCACAAAAGCTCACATTCCAAATTATAGAAAAAAACGGCTGGAAAATTCTTTTTGCGGCCGTTACAGAAATTTTAAACCGGCCAGATTATGCTTCGTGGATTGACTATTTTCCTCCAAAAAAACATTCCCAGCTCATTGAAGAACTAAAGGAAATCCAGTCCCAAAACGAACACGACATTTTTGTTTTGAGCGTCCACACTGACGAAGAGGAATACAAAAAAAACGTAACAGAAAGCCATAAAAAATTTTTCCGCCAGCTGATTGAAGAATGTAAAATTGATGTAATTTGGGCAAATCATCCTCACGTTTACAAAACTTTTGAAACAGTAACAATTTCTGACGGCAAAACAGAAAAAAACGCGCAAAGCGATTCGCCTTCAACAAAAACAAGAAAAGCATTTATAATGTACGCAAACGGAAACACAATTTCTGGACAGAGGTCTTCGCCTTCGCTTACAAAAACCGCAAATGCGCGCGATGACACAGGCGACGGACTTTTTATAAAAATGACTTTTGAAAAAACTTCTTCGCAAGTCAGCATAAAGCAGATCGAACCGCACTTTATAACATCTTACATTCAGCCGGACGGACAGATTGTGCTTCGTCTTGCTGATGACGATTTTATTCACTGTCTGAAGCGCTCAGGACTTTTTTACTGGGCAAAATATATTGAATCAAGAAAAAAAATTTACGAAAACACAAAAGGAAATTCATTATGGCAATAAATTATAAAAAGCTGCCTGTTTACGAACAAAAACAGCTTATTTTAGACCAGCTTGCAAAAAATCAGGTAATTGTAGTTCAGTCCACAACTGGCTCAGGAAAAACAACTCAAATTCCTGTAATTCTTCACGAAGCAGGCTATTCTCAAAACGGAGTAATTGCTGTAACACAGCCACGAAGAATTGCCGCCCTTTCGGTAAGCGAATTCATTGCAAAACAGTTAAACACGACTTATCCGGGACTTGTCGGCTACAAAATGCGGTTTGAAGATAAAACTGATTCTTCAACAAAAATCAAGATAATGACAGATGGAATTTTGCTGCAGGAAATGAAACTTGATCCGTGGATGAGCAAATATTCGGTAATCATGATTGACGAAGCCCACGAACGTTCGCTGAACATTGACTTTTGTCTTGGACTTTTAAAGCGAATTCTTGCTGTCAGACCGGATTTTAAGGTTATTATTTCTTCGGCAACAATGAATGCGCAGGCTTTTTCAAAATATTTTAACGGCTGCCCGATTGTGACAATTGAAACCCAGGTTTTTCCGGTTACGATGGTTTACGATCCGCCGGCAATAAAACCGACAACTTCCACAGAATCAGGCGCTCAGGCAATTTTAAGCAAAATTGAATCGACAATCGGACGCGTTCTGGACAACCATGAGCCTGGCGACATTTTGATTTTTCTTCCCGGCGAAAAAATCATAAAAGACTGCGTGCAAAAACTTTACAACTCAAGTTTCCGCTCAAAAATCCACATTGTGCCGCTTTACGGAAGGCTTCCTAAAGAAGAGCAGGAAAAAGTTTTTGACTCCGCCCCATTCGGAAAAAAGAAAGTTGTAATTTCAACAAATATCGCCGAAACTTCTGTAACGATAAATGGAATAACAACGGTTATAGACTCGGGCTTGGCAAAATTGAATTTTTATAACCCGAAAACCTATACATCATCTCTAATCGAAACTCCGGTAAGCAAGGCAAGCTGCAACCAAAGACGCGGACGCGCAGGACGAACCTGTTCCGGAACATGCTACCGGCTTTACAAGCGCACAGATTTTGAAAGCAGGAGCGAATACACGACAGAAGAAATTTTCCGCAC
>NZ_DBJD01000062.1:6989-14606 GCF_002297065.1 Treponema sp. UBA785
GAAAAAGAAAATATTCTCGGCGCGCTCGAAACACTCAACATGCTCAAAGCACTCAATCCAGACAGGACTCTTTCTTCAATCGGAAAACTCATGGTTGAATTTCCACTGGAACCGCGTGTAAGCAGAATTTTAGTGGAAAGTATAATGAATTATCCTGACGTGCTTGATGAAAGCGTAATTGCAGCTGCATTCTTAAGCACCCAGTCGCCTTTTGTTCTTCCTCCTGGAGAAGAAATGGACGCACGGGCAGCGCATCACGCTTTCCGCGACATTCAGGGAGACTTTGTTTCTTACGTAAAACTTTTTAGACGCTACCAGTCAATGGAAAACAAAACCCGCTTTTGCCAGAACAACTACCTCGACGAAAAAGTGATGAAAGAAATTTCAAGCATTAGAACCCAGCTCGAAGAAGAAATCAGCGCTCTTGGAATTCCTGTAACTGGCGGAGGCTCGATGGATAACTACCTTTGCTGTATTTCGGCAGGAATGATTCAGTTTGTTTGCGTGCGCGATGGAAAAGAAAACTACCGTTCATTGACGACCGACCACATTTCAATCCATCCTGGTTCCGGAATGTTCCGCACTTCCCCACTTTTTATTGTTGCCGGAGAAATTGTAAGAACAAGCCGGATGTTTGCAATGAGCGTAAGTCCTCTTACAAAAGCGCTTCTTGCGAAAATCGATCCGTCTCTCGAAAAAAAACTGATGTCAGTCCGTGGAGCAAAAGGAAAATCGCTCACCGGAAACCTTGAATACACAGGTTCAACATTCAGAGAGCAAAAAGGAAAACCTGGACGCGATGACAGTTATTTTGGCGGAAAACTGGACAAAAACGAAAAGAAAAAGCGCGATGAAAATTCAATTGGAATCGGAGGAGAACTTTTCGCACTTGAAAAAGTCAAAGGCAAAAAACAGGCAGTTCTTCCTTACGAAAAATTCAAAGAAGCTCTTCTTTCAGAAAATGACAAAAATAAACTTGCGGCACTTGCAAATCTTCGCGGAAAACTCGTTCTAAAAGGCGGCTTTGCGCTTACAGGCGAAAAATTTGAACTGATTGCAAAACTTGTCAAAAATTTGAATTTAACTCCTGTAGATGCAAAATCCTGGCCGAAAAATTTCAACATCACTTTAAATGACGAAAAAGACGGCGAGCTTTTGATTCAAAATTTAAAATACGTTCTGAACCTTACAATGGCAAAATCGCGGACAAAAGAATTCGGTTTTATAACTCTCTTTAGCGACAGCCGTGGAACATACTGGTTTAAAGTAAGCCGAGGATTTGTCACTGCGCTAAATGAAAGTCTTGCAGCATTGGAAAATCTTGTTGACGATGCGGGACAAATTTTAAGTGCAGTTCAAAAAGAAAAAGTGAACATGCTTTACAGAATGTTGAACAGTCTGTACGAGTAACGCTTTTTAGCAAAACTTATTGCTCTTATTTGGCATTTGCGTTTGGATTGCTCTTTTTTTCAAGTTTTCCTTTCTGCTCTTCGGCAATTTTTTCAGCTTCTTTGACAGTGCTGTCCGAAGAACCCAAGATTTTCTTTGCTTTTTCGGCATTTGCGTTTTTCTTGAGCGGATTTTTTGCGGATTCGAGAATAATCTGCCTTACAACGGGCAAAACATCTGGATAACGGCCTTTTGAATAAATATCAAGCCCGGTTCCCTGAGTGGCAGTGTCCGTTGAATCAAGATAATCCTTGCAGATAGAAGAAAATTCGTTCCGCTTATATTTTGCAAATTCTTTTCCGAGCGCGTATCGGAGAGGTTTTCTTCTGTCGTCTTTTAGAGTTTCGCGGGCAAGCGCAATAATCTCGTCAGTGCCGGCATTGTTGTATTCAAGAAGAGCAGCGGCAACACGGCTTTTTGGAGTATCTGCAACTTTTTTGTCCGTAATGAGCTTGACAAGATAGTCATTCCCTTCTTTTGTGTTTAGGCTGGCAATTGCAGGATAGCACTTTTTTTTGACAGAATCTTCTTTGTCTTTTTCAAGCCGGTAGACAAGATAAGGAACGGCTTCTTTATAATCATTTTTTTTGCAGGCTTCGATAGCCTCGATCCGAACCGTAACATGAGAGTCGCGTATTGCTTCGATAACAGTTTTTTTCGCCTCGTCATTTTCCTTAAAATTGGAAAGTCCCTTTACAACTGAACAGCGAAGTTTTGGGTCTGTATCTTCGTAAAGCTTTACAAGAATTTTGACAGCCTCTTTTTTTTCCATTGAACCGATCGCTTCTGCCGAATACATTCTTATAAAAGTATTTTCGTCTTCGTCCTGAGCCATTTCTACAAGCTTATCGTAAGTTTCTACGGCCTTGATTTTTCCAAGAACTTTTACAAGCTGCTGCCGCTGAGCAAGCGATAAATCTTCGCGTTCCAAATATTCTGACAAAAAAACAGCCTCTTTTGAACCGCCGATTTCGCCAAGAGTCGTAAGCGCGTCCGTAAAATAGTTTTCATCTTCGCTTTCTACGAGTTTAAGAACAGCCGGAAGAGCTTCTTTTGTTTTTACCGACTGAATATACTTAAAAACCGCATCTACAGTCGATTTTTTTTGCTCATAAGGATCGTCAAGAATTTCGAGCGCAAAATTTTCAAGGCAAGGGTCTTTGAGCTTTGTAAAATACTCGAGAATTTTTTCGCGGACAGCAATATTTTTTGTAACGTAAAATAAATCGTAAACTTCATCGACAAAGCGGACATCTTCATTTTTAACAAAATCATTCAGGAGCTCGATAATATCATCTTCCATTCCAAATTTTAAAGTGTCGGCGTTTTCTTTTCTTGTGTCCGGAAATTCCTCGTCAAGTTCCGCAATTTTTTCCGCATTCTGCTTTTGAGGCCGTTTTTTTGGAATTTTTACGGAAACCTCTTCCGCTTCATCATCAACGTCAGAATTTTCTTCGGAAGGATTATCGTTTTCTTGATTTTCGGCTTCTGCTACAACTTCGATATTTTCTTTATTTTCGGTTTGTGGAGAATTTTCGGTTTCTGTCTGAGTTTCCGAATTTGCCGACGTTTCAGCTTCCGGCGGATTCTGCGACTGAACTGTTTTTTCAGAAGCAGAAACAACTTCCGCGGTTTGTCCGAAAAACTGCAATTTTAGAAAACAAAATGCCGTCAAAACCAAAATATTTTTTTTCATAAAAACTTCCGCAAAATTTATTTTATATTTCCAGCGTGATACCGTTTTAAAAAGTCCGTTCTATATTTTTCAAAGCGGTTTTCTTCAATCGCAAGGCGAATTTCTTTCATCATATTATGCAAAAAATACAAGTTGTGGTAACTTGCCAGCATGCTGCTCAAAATTTCCTGTTCCTTAAAAAGATGACGAAGATAACTTCTTGAATAATTGCGGCAGACTTTACAATTGCATTCGCTGTCAACAGGTCCAAAATCGTGAATAAAACGCTCCTGTTTAATTGAAAGTTTTCCGTCATGAGTAAAATACGAACCGTTGCGCGCATTTCTCGTAGGCAAAACGCAGTCAAACATATCAATTCCGCTGTGAACGGCATCCAAAATGTAGTCCGGAGTTCCAATTCCCATAACGTATTTTGCTTTTTCCTTTGGAAGATGACTGACCGTAAAATCCAGCATAGAAGCAAAAACTTCCGCAGGCTCGCCTACACTCAAACCGCCGATTGCAATTGCCGGCATTTCCATCGAAGTTACAAATTCTGCAGAACGGATTCTTAAATCTTCAAAAAAGTTTCCCTGAACGATTGGCAGAAGAATTCCTTTATAACCTTCGTCCTGTTTTTTTAACCATTCAGATTTTGCGCGCTTTAACCAGTTTTCTGTTATTTCGAGCGAATGAAGGGCTTCTTTTTTATCAATTCCCCAGCCAGAACAAACGTCAAGCTGCATCTGAATATCCGAATTGAACTGAGCCTGAACGTCCACAATTTTTTCTGGAGTAAAAAGATGCCGGCTTCCGTCAATATTTGAAGCAAACATTGCTCCTTCTTCCGTTATTTTGCGCAGTTTTGAAAGGCTCCATACCTGAAAACCACCAGAATCTGTAAGAAAATTTTTTTTCCAGCCGGAAAATCCATGCAGACCGCCAGCTTCCTCGATCACATCGCTTCCAGGCCTTAAATAAAGATGATAAGTATTTGCGAGAATAATTTCAAAGCCGATTTCGTCCAAATCATCTTTTGTAAGAGCCTTTACAGTCGCGTTTGTTCCAACAGGCATAAAAACCGGAGTCTGAACGTCGCCGTGCGGCAGGTGCAATGTTCCGGTACGTGCCTTTCCGTCAGAAGACTCGTGTTTAATGTCAAAAATATCCATCATCATTTTATCCTTAAGAAATCATTTTTCTACGTTCTCGCATATTTTAGAAGAACCAGACTTACAACGACAAACAGAAAAACCGGCAGCCAGGCTCCAAGGAACGGAGAAAGAACTCCAAATTTTGCCATAAGCATTGTAACCATCTGAAAAACGTAGTAGATTACCGCCGCAGAAATGCAGCTGGCAAGGCTTATTAGCATTACATTTTTTCTTGTTTTTCCGCTCAAACCAATCGACAAAAATACTACAATAAAAAGAATGAATGGAAAAGCATATTTTTTGTAATAGACGCTCAAAGGCTCGTTATAAGGAAGCCCCACTCTTTTTAAGTGGGCAATGTATTCTTTTGACTCGCGGGTATCTACGGTTTCGACAGAAGTCGTGTTGTTTCTAAAAGTTTCAGGAATTTCAGTTAGCAGCGCAAGAGTAGCGGAATCAACCTCCGAAGAAACCAAATTTCCGTCAGAAAATGTGTATTTTGTAGAACCGTTGAGTTTCCAATGATCGTCCATCCAAAGTGCAGAATCGGCGCGGACAACGCAGTTTAAAGATTTATCTTCGTTTCTGATTACAATATAAAGCGCATAAAGGCGCATTGCCGAGTTGTCATAAAAATCCGCCTTATAAACGACATTTCCCTGATCGGACATGACGACGATTTTGTCATTATTAAGGCTTTTTTCGCGGTTTAAGACAATTTCCTGAAGTTCAACCTTTTTTGCAAACGTTGGAACAACAACTTTATCCTCAAAATAAAAAAGTCCAAAACTTAAGATAAATGCAAAAACCAAAAGCGGAGCTGTAAATTTTATGAGCGGAACTCCGGAGGCAAAAACCGCAACAAGTTCATTATTCGCATAAAAATCCGACAAAGTATAAGAAACTGCAAAAAGAATCGAAAGCGGCGCCGAATACCAAAGAGACTTAGGAAAATACAAAAGCATTATCTGAAAAACAGTCTTTGCCGGAACACCATTTGAAATAAAATTCCAAAGATTCATAAAAAGATCTACGAGAACTAAAACAAAGGCAAAAAAACAAAGCGAACCGACAAAAAGAGGCACAAATTTTTTTAAAATATATTTTACAAGTGTCATTTTTAATTCCTGTTTTAATTCTATTTGCCAATCAATTTTATATAGAAGAATCCGCCTGCAATCGTTATTGCAAGATTTGGCGCCCACATTACTACAAAACCATTTAAACCGCCACGGTTGCCAAAAATCTGTCCCAAAATCATCATTGTCCAGTACAAAACGCAGATTACGATTCCGACTATAAGCCCGATTGTCTGGCCGTTGTGTTTGCCAAAAAGAAGCGCGAGCGGAAGCGCCAAAAAAGCAAAAAAAATCGAACCAAAGGGCAACGAAAATTTTTTATTGTATTCAAGCTTGTAGGAATTCAACTTTTTTTTAGAAAACTCTTCTGATTCTTCCATTTGCTTTATTTTTTTATGCAAGTCGTAAGACGTCATTTCGCGAGGACTTACCCTGTTTGAAGTTGCAGAAATTGATGATTCGAAAACATTTAAATTCATCTTTTGCGAGGAAAGCACATCAAAATTTCCACGTTTTTCTTTGTCAAAAAGAAGAACCGTTGCATTGTTCATTTCCAGCGTCATAAGAACTCCGGAATCTTTTGCCTTTTTTACAACTGAATCGTCCGCAACAATTATGCGCTGCTGTCCGTCTGCTCCTGTATCAAAAAAAATCAAATCGCTTACTTGATCATTTACGACGTTTCCGATTACAAGAGTTTTGTCGACAGTTTTTTTTATTGAATTAGGTTCAAGCTCAACAGACGGATTTGAAGACAAAATCGAACGGTACAGCCGGTTGTACTTGATTGTTCCAAGCGGTAAAAGATAGTCGTTTACAAAAAATGAGCCAAGCGAAATTACCGCTCCAAGAATAATTACCGGCATTAAAATCGTTCTGTAGCTTTGACCGGAAGCACGGAAAATAAGAATTTCATTTTCAGAAACAAGCCTTCCAAGGCACATCAAAAAACCAACGAGAGTTGCAAAAGGCGCAGACTGTGCAATAATTGAAGGAAGAGCGTAAGCCATGAGTCGCATAACATCCCAAAGCGGCACTTTTTTTTCAAGAATTTTTTGAATTACGAGCAAAATCTGGTTTACAAAAAATATAAAAAAGAAGAACAGAAAGGCGACAAAAAAATACAAAAAAAGCTCTTTTAAAAGATAGCGATAAAAAACATGACGGTTTATGCCTGATTTTTCCTGCATTGCCTCGTCAAGAAAATTTGCCGTTTTATAGCAATGCAAAAAACGCATAAAAACTGCGGCGCGGTGAAAAATCGAATTTAAAAGATTAAATTTCGCCCAAAAAGGCTTGAATTTATTTTTATAAAACCAGCGGATTTTTCTGCTAAGCCTGCTTTTTGAAGCAATCCGCCAATAATAATAGCCAAGAGATTCAATATGCAGAACGCTTTTTTTTGCTTTTGAGCCGTTGAGTTTTGAGGAAATTTTACTTTTAAACTGAATCCAGCCTTTCCGAAAAAAATCCACGGTTCGGGTTATAAAGGCTTCGATTTTATCGAATTTCATTAAAGAATTTACTTTCCGGTGTGACCAAAGCCACCGCTTCCGCGTTCTGTTTCGTCCAAAAACTCAGCGGTTTCAAAAACGCCCTGAGTAACAGGAGCAACAATCATCTGTGCAATTCTGTCGCCGTCAGAAATTACAAAATCCTCGCTTCCAAGGTTGATTAAAATTACTTTTACTTCGCCACGATAATCGCTGTCAATAGTTCCTGGAGTATTAAGACAGGTAATTCCGTTTTTAGCGGCAAGTCCTGAACGAGGCCTGATTTGAACTTCAAAACCTTCTGGAATCGCCATTTTAATTCCAGTTGGAACCATAAACCGCTGCATAGGTTTTATTACAATTTTTGAGCCGTCAGGAATAAAAGCGCAGATGTCTGCTCCAGCAGAACCTGATGTCTGATAAGAAGGAAGTTTTACGCCTTTTTCGGCAAGAATTTTTATTTTGCAAGTGTTCATATTTTCTCCAATTTTAAAACTGATTTAGATTATACAGAAAAAACAGAGAATTATAAACCACCAGTCAAAAAATCCCAGCCCCGGCCGGAACGGCGCGATAGCGTTCCAAAAAAGAGAGGCGGTCAAAACCGCATTTCTTTTTTGGAATGCAGCGTAAGCGGAACCGTGGAGCGGCGGGTTAGAGCTTAAATTGCGCTCCAAATTTATAAAAAACTAAAAAGTTTCGAGGGTTTTCTTTAAAATCTCAAGACCTTCGTCGATTTCTGACTGCGAAATATTCAGCGGCGGAAC